>JAGBSS010000134.1 GCA_017631725.1 Clostridia bacterium
ATCAGTCATACGGGTAGAAGTGTTTACGTACACCGTAGAAGAATCTATTTCACGTTGAAATTTCTTTGCATTTTTAGTGTTTTCAGTTATTATCGTTTCAGAGTGCTTGGTGCTATGCTTGTTTATATGCTCAATTGCACCTTTAATACTATAAACGGTTTTAACGGAAATTACAGGACCACCAAACTCCGTATAAAAATCTTGCTTTTCTGCTTTAACTACGTTATCCTTCCCTTGTAAAACTTTATATGAAGGAGTATCTAAACGCATTTCCACACCTTTTTCTTGTAATTTATTATAAATTAAAGGTAAAAGGTCAGGCAACACGTCTTTATGAATAACAATAGATTCTAATGCGTTGCAAACGGAATATCTATGCGTTTTCGCATTGAAAACAACGTTTACCGCTTTTTCAAAATTTGCATATTTATCAATATATGCGTGGCAGTTGCCTGCACCCGTTTCTATAATAGGAACCGTTGCATTTTGCACTGCAAAATTAATTAAAGATGCACTTCCCCTTGGAATTAAAAGGTCTATAAACTCGTTCATCTTAATAAATTTAGCGGTGGTTTCCCTTGAAGTATCTTCTATTAAATTAATTGCGTTTTCATCTATAGAAAGGTCTTTAAGGGTGTTTTTAATAACCTTTACAATTGCCATATTAGATAAAACCGACTCGCTACCGCCCTTTAAAATAACTGCGTTTTTAGTTTTAAAGCAAAGTGCAAATGCATCTGCCGTAACGTTTGGGCGAGATTCGTAAATTATTCCTATTACACCAAACGGAACAGCCTTTTTTAAAACGGAAATGCCTTGCTCTGTATTATAATGTTTATATACCGTTTTATACGCAGGAGATTTTAACCCAGAAATTTGCATTAAACCTTCTGCCATTCCTTCTATAACCTTGTCGGTTAAAGTAAGTCTATCTATAAAGGCATCTGTTTTGCCCGCAGATTTTGCGTTTAATATATCTTTTTGATTTTCTTGTTTTAAAAATTCTTTTTCCTTTAAAAGATTTTCCGAAACTTTAATTAAACACTCGTCAATTTTCTTTTCGGAAATAGAAGAAAGAGAAAAACTTGCTTTTTTTGTTTTTTTACAAAGTTCAGTTATATACATTTTGCACCCTACTCAACAACTTTTTTAACTTTTAGTCTTAAAAAATGGCGAATTCTGTTTATAAACGCCTTGCGTTTTAAATAGCAATTTACCCTTTTTATTCTTTTTTTATCGTTAGAATATAAACGCTCTACTTCCTTTAGATATTTAGAGTTATTTGCTTCTACGTATCTTTTACCACGATAAAAGCCTTCCATATAAGCAATAACGTCTTCTTCTAAAGCGGTTTCCGTAAAATCTTGCCCATCGCCTTGGAAAACGTAGCCCTTTTCTGTCACTTGTATAACTCTATGCAAAACGTATTGTCCGTTTGGGCGAACAAAAAAGCCAACGTCAAACCTTTTTAGCCTTTCCGTCTTTTTTATTAATATTACCGTTTGCCCACGATCTTTTAAGGTAGGCCACATACTATTGCCCCTTGGAATAAAGGCTACAACGCCCTTTTCTAAAAGTTCTAACTTATAATTATTCATAACTCATCTCCCGTTTAGTTCGGTAATGCGTTTTATTTCTTTTGCTTTTTTACTTGTTAATAGTTTTTTACTTATTATAATAGACCAGTTACCACAGTCGGCAGTCCCCGGCCTATTTACTCTATAATTTTGGTCAAGTGCTAAATAATCTTGCATTGGAATTATACTTAATTTAGATTTAGACTTTAATGCAAGGGTTATAAGCGAATTTGTAATTGATTTATTAGTAGAAAGGTTAACCTTTACTTTTAAACGTTTTGCACTTGATTTTACACCTTGTTTTAGCCTTTCTTTTGCACCACAATCTAAACTATTTAAAAGCCCCATTAACGTATCGTTATCGTGAGTACCTGTATACATAACCGAGTTATCTAAAGCAAGTTCCGGAAGGTGCAAGTTGTTTTTATCTCCATCGTAAGCAAAAGATAAAACCTTCATCCCTGGGTAGCCAGAATATTTTAATAATTCTCTAACCCCATCGTCTATCATACCTAAATCTTCTGCAACAATTTTATTTTTAGCAAATGAAAATGCGTTAATAATTTCTCTTTTAGGTCCTTCTACCCAAACTCCGTTCCTTGCAGTTTGTTCATTTGCATTAATTTTATAAAACCTATCAAACGCACGGAAATGGTCTATTCTAACCAAGTCGTAAACGGTTAACGCGTGCTTAACCCTTGCCTTCCACCACTTATAATTATCTTTTGCGTGGTTAGAATATGCATATACAGGGTTGCCCCATAGTTGCCCATCTTGACAAAAATAGTCTGGCGGAACACCTGCAACGGCACAAGCGTTTAAATTTTCATCTAATAAAAATAATTCGGGGTTTTGCCACACGTCTACACTATCAAACGAAACGTATATAGGAATATCCCCTAAAATTTTAATACCTTTAGAGTTTGCGTATTCTTTTAATTCAAGCCACTGTTTTTTGGCAATAAACTGGGTAAAAGCGTGAAAATCTACAAGGTTTTTATTTTGCTTGTAAAAAGAGTTTATTGCTTTACTATCCCTTTCTTTAAGCCCTTTTTCCCAAGTGGTAAAAGGCGCATAGCCACTTTTTTCGCTAATAGCAGAAAATATTGCGTAATTAAAATATTCTTTACCCTTTAGAAATTTATTAAACTCTTCGTCTTGCTTGTTAAACCTACTAAAGCAAACCTTTAAAAGAGCGGTTTTTATTTTATATACCTTTCCGTAATCTACCCTTTCACTTTTACATTTAAGTTCTTTTAATTCTGACTTTTTGATAAGCCCTTTTTTAGACAAAAGTTCTAAACTAATAAAAAGTGGATTAAAAGAGCGAGAGTAAACAGAAGAGTATGGCGAGTTAGAATATCCCGTTTTTGTAAGGGGTAAAATTTGCCATACTTTTTGCCCACAAAGGCAAAGAAAATCTACAAATTCGTATGCTGATTTCCCAAAATCACCTATAGAATAACCCGAATCTAAAGAAAAAACGGGCATAAGTATTCCACTTTGTCTTTTCATTTTATATTTTTTAAACCTAAAATATGCTTAAATTATGTACTAATTCTATCCGTTTTGTCAATGGGTAGTTTAAAATTTTATAGAGTGTACCCGCCGTCAAGGGTTATTACTTCACCCGTAATACTTTTAGCCTTGTCGCTAACTAAAAAAGCGACAAGGTCTGCAACTTCTTTACTAGAGCCTATTCTTTTAAACGGGATATCTAAAATTATATCTTGCATTTCGCTAAAAGAAAAGTTTTTATTCATTGCCGTATCTATAACACCGGGACAAATGCAGTTTACCCTTACGTTAGAAGGCTCTAACTCTTTAGCAAGAGAAACTGATAGTCCAATTAAAGCAGATTTAGATGCAGAATAAACGCTTTCCATACTTGCACCAACCTGCCCCCAAACTGATGATATAAAAATAATCGAGCCACTTTTTGCCCAAATCATTTCCTTAACGGCTTTTTTTGTGACAATAAATGCAGATTTAAGGTTTACGTTCATAACCCTATCCCACTCTTCATTGTCGGTCATATCAAAAAGTTTATAAAGGTCTATGCCTGCGTTATTTACCACAAGGTCAATTTTTTTATACTTTTTTAAAAGATTATCCATACACTCTTCCACGCAGTTAGCCTTAGAAAAGTCGCATTTAACGGTATGCAAAAACTCACCCTTTTCCTTTAACTCAATTTTTAAGTTTAAAAGAGAGTTTTCATTAGAGTTATATTGACCTATAACAACGTATTCACTTTTAATTAAGGCACGGCAAATTTCTAAACCAATTCCGCCAGATGCCCCACTAACGAAAGCAACCTTCATAAAAAATAAAAACCCGCTTAATTAAAAGCGGGCTAAACTTTAATTATTAACCTTTAACACGTTCCATGTATTCGCCCGTTCTGGTATCAACCCTTATAAGTTCGCCTTCGTTAACAAACATTGGAACTTGTAAAGTTGCGCCCGTTTCAAGCTCTACTTCTTTAGTTGCATTGGTTGCGGTGTTGCCTTTAACAGATGGGTCTGCTTTAACAACTCTTAAAACAACAAAGTTTTCGCATTCAACAGAGAAAGCAGCGCCTTTAAAGAATTTAACAACAACAGGGTCGTTTTCTTTAATGTATTTTAAAGCGTCTTCTACTTGGTCGTAGTTTAATGGAATAAGTTCGTAATCTTGGTCCATAAAGTAGTAAAGTTCGCCATCGTTATAAGAATAAGTCATATTTTTGGTAACGATTTGTGCTTCTTGAACTTTTTCGGTTGGGTTCCAAGTTTTTTCTAAAACTTTTCCGTCTATAACGTTTTTCATTTTAGTTCTAACAAACGCAGCACCTTTACCAGGTTTAACGTGTTGGAAGTCTACAATGGTGTAAACGCTGTTTTCATATTCGAAAGTTACGCCCTTTCTAAAATCGCCTGCAGTTATCATATTAATTTCTCCTTTAGCTATGTGTAAATTTATATTACTTTTATATTTTACAATATTTTTAAATTTTTATCAAGTGTAAATAACGATTTTACCTTACCATTTCTTATATAAACGGTATCTTCTATTCTAATTCCGTATTTTTTATTAAAATATACGCCCGGTTCTATGGTAAAAACTGTGTTTTCCCTTAAAATTCCCTTTCCAAGTTTAGAAAGTGTTGGGGCTTCGTGTATTTCTATGCCTACCCCGTGCCCAAGAGAGTGTGTGAAATATTTATCTAAACCAAACCTTTTTAACTCTTCCCTTGCAAAACTATCGGCATCGCTTACCCTTGTTTTATCGGTAATTTGATGCTTTGCTTTATTATGTGCAGATAAAACTGCATTATAGTTAGAAATAAAATCTTTAGTAGGCGTGCCAAAATATAACGTTCTTGTTAAATCGGAAGAGTACCCTTTATACAAACAACCCGTGTCTATCAAAACCACCGAATTTGCTTTTAACTTGGTTTTACCCGTACTATGGTGCGGAATTGCCGAATTTTTAGAAAATGCAACAACCGAATCAAACGCTTCTCCATTAGCACCGTGTTTTTTATACTCTTTTATTAAAATTTGCCTAATTTCCTGCTCCGTTACCCCTTCTTTTAAATGAGAGATAGCAACCTTAAAAGCCTTTTCGGTTATAGAACAAGCCTTTTTAATTAGCGAAATTTCTTTTTCTGTTTTAACTTGCCTTAAACTTTTTATAGCAACAGTTGCATCGAAAATATCGCTAGAAAGCATTTTAATTTTTTCGTAAAAATCTAAAGTGGTTTTAGTGTAATCTACCCCGATAGAAACAATTTGCATTTCTTTAAGGCATTTTTCCACACAATCAAGCCCCGTGTATAAAACAGGTATAATACCCATCTTTGCAAGTTTATATTTTACTGCGTGAAAATACCTTGCGTCGGTAAAATAAACCTTTTTTTCACCGACTAACATTATTCCTTCATCTATATCAATGCTAGAAAAATAAAACCTGCTAGCACGGTCTGTTATTAAAAGGGCACAGCCTTTTTCCAAACTTAATCCGTTCATAAACTAATAATATTTTACCTTAAAATCTACAAATTGTCAACCGAGCCGTATATCATTTGCATATTAACGGCATCTACGTCTTGCGTGCCACTTGATTCACAAATACAAACAGGCTCTAACTTTAAAATTTTTAATGCCTTTGCTAATGGTGTAAAATCTGGGCCGTAATGGTCGTCTTCAAAAGTTAGGTGTTTTACTTCCCCTTTAGAAGAGTATTCTATCTTGGAAAAATGCATATGAAAATTACGCATTTTTTCGTATCCAATTTTATCTATCATATAGTTTAAACGAACCAAATAGTCGTCTACACTTTTTAAACTGCCCCACTCTCTTGCGTTAACGTGCCCAAAATCTATACACGGAATATAGTTTTCGCTTATTAAACACATTTCAGAAACTTCTTCTACAGTGCCAATTTGGGCAAGTTTACCCATTGTTTCAGGGCAAAATATAATATCGGTTAAACCTTGTTCTTTAATAATTTCAGCAAACTTATTTAACCTTTGTAAGCAAAGTTCAAATGCGGCTTCACGCTTCATTTTGCCTTGGCTTGCGGGGTGAAAAATTACCCTGTTTCCACCTAAAAGCCTACATTTTTTAGCAGAATCGGTTAAATAGGTAAAAGATTTTTCTATATTTTCTTCTTCAGGGTTTGATAAGTTAATATAATATGGTGCGTGCACGCTAATTTCCACGCCGTTTTCTTTAAAAATAGGCGCGAGAGAAATTGCCTTATCATCACCCATATTAACGCCACGGCCAAAAGAATATTCAAAGGCGTTAAGCCCCATATCTTTTACCCATTTTGGCGACTGTTCACTTTTACTTAACCCTGCATTATAAAATGCTATCGAGTTTCCACTTGGACCAAATTTAATCATTTGAATTTTGTACCGTAAAAACGTCTTCTGCTATTTTTTCTTTCAATAAATTTTCGTTAGAAAACTTTTGTATATCCCTTAAATAATCTTTAAAATAAAGTCTCACTTCTTTACCGTATAAATTGCCGTTAAAGTTAATAAAATGCGCTTCTGTCGCCACGTTTTCTTCCATATAAGTTGGGCGAGAGCCGTTGTTTATAACCGCCAAATATTTCTTGCCGTTAAGTATAGCATAACCGCTATAAACGCCCTTTTTTATTGCGAACTTTAAGCCAGAATAACTTAAATTTGCCGTTGGAAAACCAAGTTTAGCACCAACAGAGCGGTCTTTTACAATTTTGCCACTTATAAAGTAATCTGAACCTAAAAGCACGTTTGCACTTTTAATATCGCCGTTTTCTAAAAGTTTTTTAACGTTTGTAGAAGATGCTTTTTCACCTTGAACAACAATAGGATCAACTGAAATTGCCGTTTGCCCATTTTTTAAGGCATATTCTTTTAAAAAGTTTACGTTTCCACCATTTTTACCAAAAGTATAGTCTTGGCCGGAAACGTAGCCTAAAACGTTAAACTTTTTGTTTAAATAGTTTAAAAACGCTAATTTGCCAAGTTTTAAAAAACTTTTGCTAACTGAAAGCCCGTAAACGTTATCTGCTCCCAAAGAATAAATTAAATTTTTTCTTTCGTTAAAGGTGTAAATTACCCCTTGGCTTTTGCCTGTTATAGCTTTTCTTAAATCCCCCTTAAAGGTAAGCACGGTTAAACTGCACCCTAATTTTTTAGAGAGTTCTTTTGCTTTTAAAATAACTTGTCTATGCCCTATATGTACTCCGTCAAAGTATCCAAGTGCAATTACCGTTTTTTTATCCATTTTGCCTAACGTAACTTTTTATTCTTAACACGCCGTTTATGCTTTCGCCAACGCCGATAAACCCGTCTTCACTAAAAACGCTATAAATACCGTCTTTAAAGCCACAGTCTTCAAACACGCCGTCTAAAATTTTTTGTGCCCTTTCTTTAGATATAGTTAACCTTTCAAATGAAAGTGTGTTTTCCGGTGGAATAACAAACTTAGTATAATCTTGCTTGTCAAGGTCTTCTACACTAACCCCGTTAGAATAGTCGAAAGTACCAGATTTTACCCTGTCTAATTCTGACATTACGGCAAGAGAACCGGTTAAATTACCTAAGTCTCTTGCAAGAGAACGTATATATGTTCCGCCCTTGCAAACAATTCTAAAAACGTATTCACTGTCAGATATTTTATTTTCTAAAGTAAAACTTAAAACGTTTACCTTTTTAGGCTCTAACTTAAACTCTATTCCACGCCTTGCAAGTTCGTATCCCCTTTTTCCGTTTACGCACTTTGCTGAGTAAGCAGGTGGAACTTGCATTATTTCACCCGTTAACAAAGGTAATTTCTCTTTAATTTCCTTTTCGGTGGGGATAAAGTTGCAAGTTTCTGTAATTTTACCCGTCACGTCTAACGTGTCCGTTAAAATTCCAAACTTAAAGGTTGCAAGATAAACCTTTTCTTTATCTAACATATATTGAAAAAGCCTTGATGCTTTAGAGAGCCCAATTGGCAACACGCCAGATGCCATTGGGTCTAGTGTACCCATATGTCCTGCATTAAGCCCCGTTTTCTTTTTTACTATGTGAACCACAAGAGCAGAACTCATACCCTTGGGTTTTATAACGTTTATAAATCCCGTCATATTAATCTTTTAAATGTTGTTTTACGGCGTATCTAACTTTATCTATAACTTCTTCTAAACAGCCGTTAAGCCTACATCCACTTGCAAGAACGTGCCCGCCGCCGCCAAAAACACCGGCAATTTCATTAACGTCTGTCCCTTTTGACCTAAAACTTATTTTATAACTTTCCGTGCCCACTTCCATAACGGAAACGCCCACTTCTACGCAGTCTATTCCCATTACTAAATCTATAAAGCCTTCTGTTTCATCTCTTTTTGCATTAGAAACCTTTAAATCGTTTTCGGTGACTGTTAACACGCAAAGCCTATCTTCTAACAAATAGCGAAGTTTAGACATACATATACCTAAAAGTTTGGCACGATTTTTAGATTGTTTGGTAAAGTTTTCATACACCGTTTTGTTAAAATCTGCACCAAGAGCCTTTAAACTTGCCGCCGTTTTAAAAGTGCTTTCCGTTACGTTTTTATGCTTAAAGTTGCCCGTGTCGGTAACAATCCCAAGCGCTAATAGATTTGCAATATCTTGGTCAATTTCAACGTTAGATTCAACTAAAAGGTTATAAACGTTTTCCGCATTAGCGGCGTTATCTATAACGCAGTTAAATTTTGCATAACCACGGTTAGAAATATGATGGTCAAGATTAAACGTGTTTTTATGTGCATTAAAGTCAAACGCAAAATCGCCAAGTCTATCTAAATCGCCACAGTCTATCGAAATAAACAGTTCGTATTCGCCATCTAATTGTTGCTTTGCATTAAACCCTTTTAATGCGTAGAAATATTTTTCAGGAATAAGTTCAGAACAAAAAACTTGTGCTTTTACACCAGAATTTTTTAATGCAAGCATCAATGCAAAAGCAGAGCCTATAGTATCCCCGTCTGGACGGACGTGACAAAATAATGCTACACTTTTTGCACTAAATAATTTTTCACTAAAAAACTTAATTGTTTCCACCTGTTTCTTCCTTTTTAATTTTAAGTAAAAGTTTGTCCATTTTATCGCCGTATTCCATTGATTCATCTATAACGAAAGAGATTTCTGGAACGGTTCTTGCCCTGAAAATTTTAGCAAGTTCATATCTAATTCTTTTGGTATCTTCTTTTAAAGCAG
>JAGBSS010000012.1 GCA_017631725.1 Clostridia bacterium
AAAGCGAAAAAATAGTCCAGTGGACTATTTTGCGATTATAAAGCAAAACAAATATAGTATACCACAAAGTGTTTGTATTAAAAAAATCATAAATGTTCAGATGGTTAAATATTCAAGTGTGCATTTATTATTTTGTTGGTGTTTTTTTAGTTGATTTATATCTTTTTATATGCTAAAATTTAACTAGTTATGGCAACAATTTTATTGGTATTTATTTATATAGGCTATGTTGGACTTGGCATACCAGATTCACTTTTAGGCACGGCTTGGCCGGCAATTTACGTGGAATTTGGCGTGTCCGTTTCGGCTGCAAACGCAGTTATTGTTATTATTAGCATAGGCACGTTAATATCAAGTTTTTTAAGTGGAAAGCTAATTGAAAAAATGGGAACTCCACTTTTAGTTGTCATTTCTACCTTTTTAACGGTTGTAGGGTTGTTTGGATTTTTTATAGCAAAAAACATTTTCTTTTTATGTCTTTTTGGCATACCGCTTGGGCTTGGCGCAGGGGCGGTAGATGCAGGAATAAACGGCTATGTTGCAGAAAAGTATAGTGCAAGACAGGTTAATTTTTTACATTGTTTTTACGGAATTGGCGTTGTAATTAGCCCTTATTTAATGTCGCTTGCAATTAACGGCGGAGATTGGAGAAGGGGCTATTTATATGCGGGAATTTGTCAAGCAATTATACTTTTGCTTTTAATAATTTCACTGCCAATTTGGAAAAAGGCTCACCCTGAAAATAGTGAGATAAAAAAAGAGAATTTAAAGGGTGTAAAATACTCCACTTTATTTAAAACTCCATCAATTAGGGCAACTTGGGTTATCTTTATTGTAATGTGTGGAATAGAGTTAACTGCAGGAACGTGGTGCGCCACCTATTTGGTATCTGCAAAAGGCATTTCCGAAGGGCTTGCCGCAAAGCTTGCAATGTGCTTTTATTTGGGGTTAACCTTAAGCAGATTTTTAACGGGTGTTTTAACAAAAAAACTTCCGCCGTTTAAGGCGATTATCATTGGCTACGTTGTGCTTGCCGTGGGAATTATAGTTGTTGCGCTTTCATTTAACTCTTTAATTGTTGCCGTTATAGGAATATTTATAATAGGGTTAGGAACAGGTCCTCTTTTCCCAAGTTACGTATGTTTAACACCAAAACATTTTGGCGGTGAAATCTTTAACGCAGTTGTCGGAACTCAAACGGCATTTTGCTACGTTGGGGTGCTTGTTCTTCCCGCATTATTTGGTTTTATTGCAAAACCTTTAGGGCTTTACGCTTTCCCATACTATATTGCCGTGCTTTGGGTGATATTATTAATTGCAACGGCAGTTTTAATAAAATATCTTGCCAAAGAAAAAAGGGCGTTTTACGGAAAAAAGTATAAATAAAACTAAAAATCTGCGCTTGCTTTTAGTTAGCGTGGTTTTTTATTTATAATAATATTATTTAATATTATTAAAGAGTGTAAAACTCGTTGACAAAAAAAAGTTAATTTGTTAAAATAAAAATACAAAATATAAAAAATTCTTTGTGACTGACGGTTAAAGTGGACCACCACTGGGGAACAAAGAACGTTATGCCGACCGTCTGGGCACACTTATCTTTTTTAAGTGCGCCTTTTTTAGTTAAAGGAGAGAAAAAATGAAAAAAATTGCAGTAATTTTAGGCAGTGATAGCGACCTTCTAATTGTGGAAAAAGGTATTGATATTTTAAAATCTTTTTCCGTTCCATTTGAAGTGCATATTTATTCTGCACACAGAACACCTGTAGAAGCGGCAGAATTTACCAAGTCAGCAAGGGAAAACGGATTTGGTGCAATAATTGCAGCGGCAGGTATGGCGGCACATTTAGCAGGTGCAATTGCTGCAAATACCACTCTTCCCGTTATTGGTATTCCAATAGAATCTGGAAAACTTGGTGGGGTTGATGCGCTTTTATCTACCGTGCAAATGCCAACGGGTATTCCTGTTGCAACGGTTGCGGTTAACGGTGCGGCAAACGCAGCGCTTCTAGCAATTGAAATGCTTGCAATTGAAGATGGCGAGTTGGCAGAAAAATTAAATCAAAAACGCAAAAACGATACCTTAAAGGTATTAGAAAAGAACAAATTAGTAGAAGAAAAATTTAACGTTTAATATACAAGGAGAATTATTATGAACAAAACTTTAGTTTACAAGGGAAAGACAAAAGACGTTTTCGCATTAGATAACGGAAACTATTTACTTAAGTTTAAAGATGATTGCACGGGTAAAGACGGCAAGTTTGACCCAGGTGAAAATTCTGTTGGCTTAACTATCGACGGGGTTGGCGACGTTAACTTAAGAATGTCTATTTACTTTTTTGAAAAGGTAAATGCAGCAGGTATTAAAACTCACTACGTAAGTGCAGATTTAGTTAACACCACAATGGAAGTTATTCCTGCAAAACCATTTGGTAAGGGTTTAGAAGTTATTTGCCGTTACAAAGCAGTAGGTAGTTTTTTAAGAAGATATGGCGACTACATTGAAGAAGGTGCAGATTTACCAGAATACGTAGAAATGACCTTTAAGAACGATGAAAAGGGCGATCCACTTGTAACTAAAGAAGGTTTAATTGCTTTAGGCGTTATGACCGATGAACAATTTGAAGCAACCAAGGTTATGACTCAAAAAATTACCAGAATAGTTGCAGACGATTTAAAAGAAAAAGGTTTAGATCTTTACGATATTAAGTTTGAATTTGGTTTCGATGGAAACGAAGTTATTTTAATTGATGAAATAGCATCTGGCAATATGCGTGTTTATAAAGATGGCAAGTATATTGACCCAATGACTTTATCCGAACTTTTCTTTCAAGGCAAATAATTAAGGCAAAATTTTAAAGGAGAAATTTATGGGCGGTTTTTTTGGTATAACCGGAAAAAAAGATTGCGTTCGTAACGTGTTTTACGGCGTAGATTATCACTCTCACCTTGGTAAAGCAAGGGCAGGTATGGCGGCAGTAGATGAACAAGGTCTTTTCGAGCGTGAAATTCACAACATAGAAAATTCCCCATTTAGAACAAAGTTTGACAATATTACGGCAAGGCTTCAGGGAAAAGCGTGTATCGGTTGTATTAGTGACGTAGATCCACAACCACTTTTAATTTCTTCAAAGTTTGGCACGTATGCAATAATATCTATTGGCCACGTTGCTAACCTTAAAAAAATTATTGGCGAATACCTAAAGACGGACAAAGGAATTTTTCAAGCTATGTCTGGCAACAGGGTTAATTCTACAGAAGTTATAGCATCTTTAATAGAAGAAAAAGAAACCCTTGTAGAAGGTATTAAATTTGCTCAAGAAATAATAGAAGGTTCTGCTTGTATATTATTACTTTTAGAAAACGGGCATATAATTGCTGCTCGTGATAAACTTGGCAGGTTGCCTGCAAGAATAGGTAGGGGAGAAAACGGATATGCAATATCTTTTGAATCTTTTGCCTATGAAAAAATTGGGTTCGAGCATTTTAAAGAACTTAAATCTGGCGAAATTGTAGAAATTTCTGCAGAAGAAGTTAAGGTTTTATCTTGTGGCTCTGACTGTATGAAAATTTGCTCTTTCCTTTGGACATATTATGGTTATCCTAACGCAAATTATGAAGGTAGAAACGTAGAGTTAATGCGTATGGACAACGGGGCAATAATGGCAGAACAAGAAAAAGAGCAAGGAACTATTCCAAACGTTGATTACGTTAGTGGTGTTCCAGATAGTGGCACTCCACACGCAATAGGGTATGCAAAAGGTAGCGGACTTACGTTTGCACGTCCGTTTATAAAATATACCCCTGCTTGGGCGAGAAGTTTTATTCCTTCTAACCAAGAAGAGCGCAAAGAAGTTGCCAAAATGAAACAAATTCCTATCATAGAGTTGATAAAGGGTAAAGACCTTATGTTTATCGATGATAGCATAGTAAGGGGAACTCAACTTAACGAAACAGTAGAATTCTTGTATAAAAATGGTGCAAAATCCGTTCATATGCGTTCGGCCTGTCCACCAATTATGTATGCTTGTAAATATCTAAACTTTTCAAGAAACAACTCTGATAAAGAACTTTTAGCAAGGCGCATTATTTTAGACCTTGAAGGAGAAGAAGGCTTAAAGTATATAGACGAGTATTCCGATGCAAAAACCGAACGTGGTAAAAAGTTTAGAAAGGCAATTTGTGAAAAGTTTAAATTCGATTCTTTAGAATACCAAACGTTAGAAGGTATGCTTAAAGCAATTGCGATTGACCCAGACAAGGTTTGTACCTACTGCTGGAACGGAAAAGAATAAAAAGAAAATAATTTTTGGAGATAAATATGAAAAATTCTAAATCAGAAAGTTACGCATCTGCAGGTGTTGATATTACCGCCGGTTATAAAGCGGTAGAACTTATGAAAAAACACATCGCAAAAACTATAACCAGTGGCGTTTGCTCTGGCATTGGTGGTTTTGGTGGCTTGTTTGAACTTGATTTAACGGGTATTAAAAAACCTGTATTAGTTAGTGGAACAGACGGCGTTGGTACAAAACTTAAACTTGCTTTTCTTTTAGACAAGCACAACACCGTTGGTATAGACTGTGTTGCAATGTGCGTTAACGACGTTATTTGTGCAGGCGCAAAACCATTGTTTTTCCTTGACTACATTGCTTGCGGTAAAAACGTGCCTGAAAAAATTGCTTCTATTGTAGAAGGTGTTGCAGAAGGTTGCGTTCAAAGTGGAAGCGCATTAATTGGTGGCGAAACTGCAGAAATGCCCGGTTTTTACCCAATAGATGAATACGACTTGGCAGGTTTTTCTGTTGGTGTTGTTGATAAAGACAAAATTTTAGACCCAAAATCTGTTAAAGAAGGGGACGTTATAATTGCAATCCCATCTTCTGGTGTTCACTCTAACGGCTTTTCTTTAGTAAGAAAAGTGTTCGACGTAGAAAAGGCGGATTTAACTTCTCCTGTAGAAGAACTCGGTGGCAAAAGTGTTGGAGAAACTCTTTTAACCCCAACTAAAATTTATGTTAAACCAATTCTTGCACTTTTAGAACAAGTTAAGGTTAAATCTATTTCTCACATTACAGGTGGTGGCTTCTATGAAAATATTCCAAGAAGTTTACCAGATGGTTTATCTGCAAAAATACAAAAAGACTCTTTAAGAATTTTGCCTATCTTTAATTTAATTCAAAAGGTTGGAAATATTCCTGAAAGAGATATGTTTAACACCTTTAATATGGGCGTTGGTATGAGTGTTATTGTAAACTCTACCGATGCAGAAAAAACTTTAGAAATTTTAAAGCAAAATGGCGAAGATGCTTATATTATGGGCGAAGTTGTTAAAGGCGAAGGCGGAGTTATATTTGCCTAAACCTTTTACAAAAATTTAATTACTTTTAGGTGCTTAAAAATGAATAAAATTAAAATTGCCGTTTTAGTGTCTGGCGGTGGAACAAACCTTCAAGCACTAATAGATGCAGAAAAATCCGGAATAATTAATAGCGGTAAAATAAGTTTAGTTTTATCTGACAACGCAAATGCTTACGCATTAACAAGGGCAAATAACGCGGGAATTAAAACTAAAGTAGTTTTATTAAAAAATTGCGAAAATAAATCCGATTTTGAGCAAAAAATTATAAACGAGTTAAAAGATAACAATATAGAACTTATCGTTTTAGCAGGGTTTATGAAAATTTTAAGTAAAAACTTTACAAATACATTTAAAGACAGAATAATAAACGTTCACCCGTCTTTAATTCCATCTTTTTGTGGAGAAGGTTTTTACGGCTTAAAAGTGCACGAAGCAGCCCTTGAAAAGGGTGTGAAAGTGACGGGTGCAACCGTGCATATCGTTAACGAAATACCAGACGGCGGTAAAATTTTAGTTCAAAAAGCAGTTGATGTTTTAGAAGGGGACACCCCCGAAATTTTACAAAAAAGAGTTATGGAGCAAGCG
Organism: Clostridia bacterium; assembly: GCA_017631725.1. GTDB lineage: Bacteria > Bacillota > Clostridia > Christensenellales > Borkfalkiaceae > UBA1259. The sequence continues at coordinate 5,948 of JAGBSS010000012.1, forward strand.
GAATGGATTATTCTTCCCAAGGCTACCGAAATATTATCTAAAAAATTATTAGGAAAGGAGTAAAAATGAACGTTTACGAAATAAAGTCTATGGGTGAAAGAATAAAGGGAAACCCATACGTTGGTAGAGGCATAGTTTTAGGCAAGTCGCAAGATGGCAAAAAGGCGGCTATTGCTTATTTTATAATGGGCAGAAGTGAAAACAGCAGAAATCGTGTTTTCACCATTAAAAATGGAGAAGTGTTTACCGAACCATTTGACGTTTCTAAAGTAAAAGACCCATCTTTAATTATATACGCAGCAATTCGCAGTGTAGAAAACAAACTTATTGTCACCAACGGCGACCAAACGGACACTATTTACAATTTCGTTAAAGACGGAAAGTGTTTTAACAAAGCCTTAAAAACTCGTGAGTTCGAACCTGATGCTCCTAACTTTACCCCAAGAATTAGTGGTATGATTACTTTTGGCGAAAAGGATTTTGCTTATAAAATGAGCATTTTAAAAAGTTTAGATGAAGTTGGTAGCGATTGTGCAAGATATACTTTTGACTATCCATCTAAAAACGGATTAGGTCATTTTATTCATACCTACGTGACAGATGGCGATCCAATTCCAACCTTCCAAGTCGAACCAGAAAGGGTTGCAATTCCAAATTCAATTGAAGAATTTGCAAACGATATTTGGAACAATTTAGACCAAAACAATAAAATTTCTTTATACGTTCGTTACGTAGATTTAGAAACTAACGAATATCAAGAAAAACTTATAAACAAAAACGTTTAGGAGATAAAAATGAAAGAATTCGAATTAAAGTATGGTTGTAATCCTAATCAAAAACCATCTAAGATATATATGTCTAACGGACAAGAACTTCCAATTAAAATTTTAAGTGGCAGACCAGGTTATATAAACTTTTTAGATGCATTTAACGCATGGCAACTCGTTAAAGAATTAAAAGATGCTTTAGGTCTTCCAGCGGCAACTTCTTTTAAACACGTTAGCCCAACTTCTGCAGCAGTTGGTATTCCACTTTCTGCTAAACTTAAAAAAGCTTGCTTTGTAGATGATATAGAAGGTTTAGACCAATCTCCATTAGCCTGTGCTTACGCAAGGGCAAGGGGAACTGATAGAAAATGTTCTTTCGGCGACTTTATTGCGTTGTCAGACGTGTGCGACGTTAAAACGGCAGAATTAATTAAAAGAGAAGTATCCGATGGCGTTATTGCCCCAGGCTATACA
>JAGBSS010000135.1 GCA_017631725.1 Clostridia bacterium
AGTAGTAATGTTTTCAGTAGAAGACGTTGTTCTTGCAAGCGGAGCAGACGCAAAAGGCGGTTGGGCAACAGACACCTATGGTGGAGACTCAACTAAAAGCCCATATTAAGGAGGGGTAAAATGACAAAACGTTTTAGTTTTAAAAAGTTTGCTATAACCCTTTTATCTGCATTATTCGTTTTATGTGCATCTTTTGGCATAGCAAGTGCTAATAATGCTAAAAATGCAAATGCAGATGGAACTGTTGCATTTCAAATGCTAGATGGTGCAGATTTGCGTTTAGACGTAGAACATAACGGTCTTCGTTTTGCTGCAACCGTTCCTTCCGATTACGATAGTAGTCATAAGTATAAAATGCTATTCGTTCCATTGGACATGCTCGATTTTGAACTTTTAGCAACTTATAATAATGATTACGTCGCTTATTTTAACGAAGTTTATCCAGGGCAAATTCTCGCAGAAGCACCATTAATTCCAATGGTGTGGTATGATGAGGATTTTTCCGTTTATAAAAAAGGTGAAAGTTATTTGCTTGGCGCAATTACCGACATTAGATATGAAAACTTAAACAGAGAATTCTTTGCTATTGCTTATAGAACTGTAAACGGTGTAAGAGAATACGCAACCTATAACGAAGGCCAAAACGTTCGTTCGGTATTCTACATTGCATCAGCATACGCAGGCGTGTATGACAGTATCGATAAAGATGCAGCAAGCATTGTAGATAACTTTGTAATTAGTGCAATTAACCAAAAAGCAGAAAAGCCAGAAGAAAACAGGCTTGATGCCCTTACATATAATTTAACTTTAGCCGGAAACGATTATATGGGTACAGATTCTCCTGCAACCTATAAAGTTGAAGGCAATGTTAGTGGCGTTGATATCGCAGACTTAAATGCAATTATCACTTATTCTGTTATAGGTGATGGTGCATCTATTTCTGCTGATGGTGTTCTTACTGCTAAAAAAGCAGGTGCTATAACAGTTAAGGCAAACGTTTTAGGTCAAGAGTTAACCAAAACCGTTACAGTAGAAAAGGTGATTAAAGAAGTTACTATAGATATGGGCAACTACGTTTTAAATACTAAAGACGTAGAAGGTATCGATTTCGTTATCGAAGGTATCGAAGGCGCACCTATTTCTGTATCTATGGCTAAATCTTCTCCTGTAGAATTAGATGTTGCTACTCTTACTTACGATGCAGTAGCACAAACCCTAACAATTCCTTATGCAGCTGTTAAAGGTTTATATGGTCCATACACAACAACCTTTACAATAACAACTGACAGTGCAATTTACACCGTAAAAGTTGTATTTGTAACTTTAGCAATTTCAGATGCAAGCCAAATTAATGCTGGTAATGCATATACGTTAAACCAAATGCAACGCCTTGGTGGTGCAACCGGTAGCGATTACAACACTAATGATCCTATCTATCGTGGTTACTATGTATTAAGTAACGATATAGACTTTGGTGGTCAAGAAATTTTACACTCAACTTCTTTATGGGAGGGTAGTGTTGGCGCAGTTATCCAACTTGATGGTAAAGGATACTCCTTTAAAAACTTTAAAGTTGGTACTTCTATATTCTTTGACACGTTAGCACAAGATAGCAATGGTGGACACAGCGCAATTTCTAACGTTGGCTTTATTGGTGAAGTAACCGGCGGTTATGGTTTATTCGGTTACTATACGTCTGCTAAATTTAGCAATTGTTACTTTGACTTAAAAGTTGCAGAAGGTAAAAACGCATTTGGTACATTCTATGGCCCATGGATGCATGAAATTGTAAACACCACGTTCGTTATATCTGGTATCAATGGTGGAGACGTTAACTTTACATCTAGCGAAAATAATACTGAATCTTACAACTGGTCTGGCTCTGTAATGTTTATCGACACTGCAAACGCAGTTGTAGCAGGCAAATTACAAGGTGCAAAAATTTACGATTATAGCGACAATTTAGTTACCGCATATTGTATAGACGGAACTGAAACCACTGTAAATATGGCAGGCGTAACAAAAGTAACCTATTTAGGTAAAGATATTACTTCTAAAGTAACTATCAACGAAGATAGCGTTGTATTACCAGCAGACGTATCTTATGGTGGAAACAACTTTGTAGTATACACTGAAGCTGGTGCAAAAGTTGTAACTTTAGCAAAAGAAACGGTAACGGTAAACGGCGTTGTAGCATATGCATCTAAAACAGACGATGCAGGTAATATTATTGATAACGACTTTACTTATGAAGTAGCAGGCGAAGTAAGCGCAGTCAAGATAGGTGACTCTTCAGTAGAATATACTGTAGCAGAAGGCGTAGTAACTATCGCAGCAAGCGTTTTAAAAGCAAACGTAGGTTCTGATAAAGTAATTACCATTTCAACTGCTGCAAAAGATTACGTTATAAACGCAACAATAGCTACCTTTGGTATAACCAAATATTCAGACTTAGTATCACCAAACGTAGGCACAACAACATCTGCATGGAGAAGAGCAGGTGGTGCAACTGGAGGAAATCCAAACGCAGCAACCTATAGGTCATCTGGCTACATTGTTTTAGTAAACGACGTATATGGTGACGGCACGGATATGAGAGAATTTGGTCACTATGCAGCAGGTAGCTACACCTACGGCTTTACGGGCATATTCGATGGTTGTGGTAACACGATTTACAATGCAACGTCATCAGCTTCTGGATGGCATGGTCCATTTGGTAAATTTGAGGGCGGTGCACAAATGAAAAACCTTAAAGTTATCAATATGACAACTTCAGGTTCATACTGGGAAGGTTTCTTTGGTGGTGAAAGCCATGCAAGGTTAGACAACGTATACTTCGACGTAACGTTTGGTCACAGTTCTGGTATAGGTTTATTAGGTAGAAATCACTATGCGGCAATAACCAATTCAACCTTTATACTCCGCACGGCAGATTCAAAGATTGCAGGTACATTTGGTAGTGGTTCATCAGCATCTAACTCAGTAGTATTTGTAGATGGAACACCAACAACCATAAGTGGTCTTGCAGTATACGGCTTAACAGAAAACACCATAGCAGTAAACTTTGCTTTTGGTGCAGATGCTGTTGTTGAAATGGCAGGCGTAACCAGAGTGTTAAGGGGTGCTAAAGATATTACTGCAAAAGTTATAATTAACGAAAATAACGTAGTTATTCCAAACGCAGAAACATCTGAAACAGAAGTATTTGTTGTAATAGCAAGCACAAGTGCAAAAATTATCACTCTTGAAATTCAACGTGAGGACCACAATGCTGTTCTTGGTTATTCAAAGAGAAACGTAGATGCAACTGCAGCTGCAGACTTTAGCTACAGCGTAAACGGCAACGTTTTATACGTAACAATAGATGGTAACGCAGTAGAATATGCAGAAGACAATGGTGTTGTAACTATTGAATTTATTAAAACTCTTCCAAGCAGTTCAACAGTTCGTAACTTAGCAATTGCAACCGAAACAG
>JAGBSS010000136.1 GCA_017631725.1 Clostridia bacterium
AGAGCCGTAATACTGCCCAACCGGTTCATCAATTATAACTAAAGCCAAGTATTTGGGCGAATTTGCAGGGAAATATCCAACGAATGAAGAAACGTATTTGCCTTGAGCAATAACTCCGTTTTGATATTTTTGTGCAGTACCCGTTTTGCCTGCCACCCTATAGCCTTCTATATAAGCGTGCTTACCTGACCCATCTGCAACTACTTTTTCTAAAAGTTCGTTCAATATTTTAGAGGCTTTTTCGGAAATCACTTTGTTTTTAAGCCTTGGAACGTTTTGCTCTATAATAGTTCCGTTGTTTGTATAAATACTATCTAAAAAATAAGGAGTATAATATTTACCGCCATTAATGGCAGCGGCTGTTGCAGCAGCAAGTTGCAATGGAGTTACGGCAATAGTTTGACCAAAAGCAATTCTTGCTAAATCTACGTTTTGGACGGAATAATATGGTAAAACCATACCACTTGATTCACCTAAAAAGTCAATTCCTGTCACAGAGCCGTAGTTAAAAAGTTCTATGTACTTATACATAGTTTCCTTGCCAAGCGACATAGCCATATCGACAAAAATTGGGTTGCAACTATTATTTAGTGCGCCTTCTATATTTAGTGAAGAGTGTTTTCCGTTTTTATGATCACTCCAACACTTTACCCTTTGCCCATCTATATACCTATACCTTGAAGAAGAAAAAACGTGAGAAGTTGAATAAGCATTTTTATTGCCGTTTAAATATTCTTCTATGTTTGCAGCAGTTGTTAAAACCTTAAATGTTGAACCCGGCTCGTATACGTCTGATATTACGTTATTTCTAATTAGTGAGTTTAAACTATCTAAATTACTCCTATCAATGTTGTTTAAATCTGTAGAAGGGCTTTTTGCAAGGCCTAAAACTGCACCCGTGTTTGGGTCTAAAACTATTATAGAAGTCGATTTTGCAGAATGAGCCTCGTAAGATTTTATTGCAACTTTTTCACATAAAGATTGCACGTCGAAATCTATCGTCAACTTAACGTTAAGACCCGCTTTAGCAGGTAAATAACTAATTTTGCCATTTTCTATTTCTATACCAACAATATCCGTTTCGTATAGAATTTCACCATCTTCGCCACCGAGATATTTATCATAATAAAGTTCTAACCCTGCCTGCCCTTTTCCATCTGCACTTGTAAAACCTAAAACGCTTGAAAGCATATTATTGTATGGGTACACTCTTGAATTATCCCTAGAATAATATATTCCGTTAAGTTTGTATTCTAAAATTTTATCAATTAAAGCTTTTTCTACTTGCCTTTTTATAACGATTTCGCCCGATACGGTGTTGTCAATTCTGTCCAAAAGGTAATTTTCACTTAAATTTAGAACAGAAGACAATGCCTTTACCACTTTGTCTTTTTCAGTAACTGCTCTCTTTCTTAAAAACACCGTATAAGTGTCTCTATTATCAACCAAAACCACGCCGTTTACGTCTGTTATTTTTCCCCTTGGAGCAATTACGGGAAGTTCTCTCGTCCATTGGTCTAAAGCCTTTTCTTGTAGTTCTTCACCCCAAATTACCTGAACGTAAAAAAGCCTACCTAAAATTATGCAAAGAAAAAAGGTTATCGCAATAAAAATTGTCAATAACCTCTTTCGTAATAGCGAAATAGAATAATCCGTTTTAATAAGTAATTCACCACCTTTAATATTAAATATGCAAGGTGTTTCCGTTTAATTACTTAATCATTCCCATTTTCTCTGCCTGACTGGTAACGTATTGCTCGGAAGATATGCTTTCTATCTCCTCTGTAATAGCGGAATATTCAATTTTTAACCCTTCTATTTCGGCAAGTTTAGCAGCTTTTGCATTTCTTATGCCTGCTAAAACGCCTGTGTTTAATACTATTAAAGCAAGTATTATAACTACTGCAAGTGAGTAAAGTGCAATAAGAAATTTGCCCCTTGCATTTATACGATAAGAAACCTTTTCTTCGTTTTTAGTGCGTTTCATTTCGTTTAAAATTTGTTCGCTTTCCCCATCGGAAAATTGCATTGTGGTAACGGTTGGTCTAATATCTTCTTCTGTCGCAGTCATATCAACCGTTTCCATAACTTCTGTACCTGCAATAGCACTATCAACTATTTTCTCTGCTTCTTCTGAAACTTCCGTTTGAACTACATCGTAATTTAAAAGTTTTGCAAGATTAGTTTTCATTCTTTCTGCTTGTTCACTTTCGGTTTCTTGTCTTTGGTAAACTTGTGCATTATCCACAGGTCTTTCAAGCAAACCTACGCCTGCTTTAGAACTAAAGCTTGCGTATGAACTGTTTGAACCATCTTCAGAACGTCTTGTAGTTATCATAC
>JAGBSS010000137.1 GCA_017631725.1 Clostridia bacterium
TGTAACTAGACCAAACATCATATAAATTAAGATAATATCCTAGGTTTTCGTTTAAAACAGGACCGTGTAAAGGACAAATAATTTCAATATCTAGACTAGAAGCTTTCTTTAAAATATTTTGAACTTGTAGTCCATATTTACCTACAATTCCAAAGTAATATCTTCTTGCTTCACATGCCCATTCATCTTCTACGTCTAATGCGCCAAACTTACCAAATCCATCTGCAGAAAATAAAATTTTATTTTGGCTTTCATAAGAAACCATAACTTCTGGCCAATGAACCATTGGCGCAGAATAAAAGGTTAATTCCATTTCACCTAAATTAAGTTTGTCGCCTTCTTTAACAACTACCCTTCTGTCTATAAACTCTTCTCCAAAATATTGTTGCATCATTGTAAATGCTTTTGAAGAAGAAACAACTTTTGCATTTTTATAAACGTTTAAAAAGTTTTTTATGTTTGCAGAATGGTCTGGCTCCATATGATGCACAACCAAATAATCAACGTTTTTACCGCCAACGGCATTTTTAACGTTATCTAACCATTCGTGTGTAAATTTACTATCAACCGTATCTAAAACGGCTACTTTTTTGTCTAAAATTACGTATGAATTATAACTAATTCCATTTGGAACAAAGTACTGACCTTCGAAAAGGTCAACTATATGATCGTTTACGCCAACGTATTTTATATTTTCTGCAATATACATACTTTTCTCCGTTTATTTACCTTGACCACAGCAGTTTTTATATTTTTTTCCGCTTCCACATGGACATGGGTCGTTTCTACCAATAGATTTTGCCACCTTTTTTGGTGCGGCGGTTTCTTTAATATTTGTCGATAAATCTTTCTTTTCTTCTAAAGGTTTAACTGTCACTTGCTTTAATTCAGCCTTTAAAAGAACGCTAACCGTGTCTTCTCTAATACTTAAAGTCATATCTTCAAACATTTCAAGACCCTCTCTCTTATATTCAATAACAGGGTCAACGTTGCCGTAAGAACGAAGGCTTATACCCTTTCTTAATTGGTCCATAGCATCTATATGGTTAATCCACTTGGTATCTACGTTCTTTAACAATACGATTTTTTCTATTTCGCCAAAATTAATATTTTGCTCTTTATATCTTGCAATTTTATCTTCGTATACGTTAATTACTTCTTCGGTTAATTTTTCAATAAAATATTCGTAATCCCAATTTTCAACACGTTCTTTTGTGACAAAGTTGTAGTCTTTTGGTAAAATTCTTGTTTCAATAGCATTGTTTAAAGCATCAATATCCCATTTTTCTGGTTTTGCTTGATTATCAATAACAGAGCCAACAATGTCTACAACGTATTCTGGAATAAGTTTTAAAATATTTTCGTGTACGTCTGCTGATTTTATAACTTGCATTCTTTCAGCATACATAACTTCACGTTGTTTGTTCATAACGTCGTCATATTCTAAAACGTGTTTTCTAATACCAAAGTTTCTGCCTTCAATTGCCCTTTGCGCGTTTTCGATACTTCTTGATAAAAGTTTTGATTGAATTGGGGTGTTTTCATCCATTTTAAAGAATTCGTAAACCCTTTGCATTCTATCTCCACCAAAACGTTTTGCTAAATCGTCTTCAAGAGAGATAAAGAATACAGAAGAGCCGGGGTCACCTTGACGGCCACTACGACCACGAAGTTGGTTGTCAATACGGCGTGATTCGTGCCTTTCCGTACCTAAAATATGCAAGCCACCCGCTTCCATAACCTTTAACTTTTCAGCATCGGTTTGTTCTTTTAATTTTGCAAAAATTTCCCTATATTCTTCTCTAATTTCTTTAACATCATCTGGAATATTTGAGATAAATGAAGTTGCAAGTTCTATTTTTTCTTCTTCATAACCCTTTTCTCTTAATTTTCTCTTTGCTAAAAATTCTGGGTTACCGCCAAGCAAAATATCCGTACCACGGCCTGCCATATTGGTTGCAATTGTAACTGCACCAAATCTACCTGCTTGAGCAACAATATCTGCTTCTCTTGCGTGGTTTTTAGCATTTAATACGTTATGTCTAATACCCCTTCTAATTAAAAGTTTGGAAATTTCTTCAGATTTTTCTACGGTAACCGTACCAACTAAAACAGGTTGACCTTTTTTATTTTTTGCTACAATTTCTTCTACAATTGCATTGTTTTTACCTGCAACGCTTTTGTAAATGATATCAGGTGCATCTATTCTTTGAACAGGGCGGTTTGTAGGAATTTCCATAACGTCTAAACCGTAAATGGACCTAAATTCTTCTTCTTCGGTTTTAGCAGTACCCGTCATACCGGAAAGTTTATTGTATAAACGGAAATAGTTTTGGAAGGTTATTGTTGCATAAGTTTTGTTTTCATTTCTAATTCTTACAGATTCTTTTGCTTCAATTGCTTGGTGTAATCCATCGGAATACCTTCTACCAATCATTAAACGACCTGTAAATTCATCTACTATGATAACTTCTCCATCGTGAACAACGTAATCGTTATCACGTTTGAAAATGTAGTTTGCTTTTAACGCTTGTTGAACGTGATGTGAAAGCGATGCATTTTCAATATCCGCAAAGTTGTTTAATCCAAAGAAAACTTCGGCTTTCGCTGCACCAGATTCGGTAATTTGAACGGTTTTTTCCTTTATATCGATAGTAAAATCTTTATCTTCAACCAATCCACGAACGAACTTGTTGGCGGTGATATACTTTTCACTTGATTCTTGCCCCTTACCAGAAATGATAAGCGGTGTTCTTGCTTCGTCGATTAAAATTGAGTCAACTTCGTCCACGATTGCAAA
>JAGBSS010000138.1 GCA_017631725.1 Clostridia bacterium
TAGACATCTGACAACAGAATCAGAAGTTTTATTTGGTAACTTAAAAATTATTTCACGCCTAGACAAACGTTCGGACAAACACAATAAAGTTGCTGATTTTTTCTTACAACTCTCTACACAGTCCATTTCCCAATGGCCGAACTCCGTACGCTCATACATGCCAAAAGGTCGTTTTTCTATACTTAACCCACGTGGTAATTTTTTAACCATAAGTTTTTCATTGTGCTTACGTTCCTTTTTAGAACAAGGTAAATGCTCCATAGATAAACGCAAAAAGACACCCTTACGGATATAATTATATAAAGTCTGAACACAAATAGTGGTATTAAAAGTCAAACCCTTCTTTTTAATTTCACCAAGAACGGCTAATGGTGTTAAACCATCATCCACTATACGTCTTTCTATATAATTAGCAAATTCAAAATCTTTACCAATTTTAATATCAATACCGTGTTGACTCATATTACGATTATAAATATCTTGAGCCTTATTAGGGCTATACGACTTTATATGTCTATAACGTTTTTCATTATAATTATAAGCATAAGTATAACCAACTTTATGCTGATATTCACCACGTTTGAGTTCGTTATAAATAGTCTTAAAAGAACAACCAATTTCTTCTGCAATTCTTCTAGCATTATAACCAACCTTAAACAACGCTTCAATTTGCAAACGCTTTTCCCAAGTTAAATGCTTAAATCTTCTTTTAGTACAATTTGCCATTTTAATAAACCCCATTTTCCGGTTATAGATAAAGAGAACGGGCGAACAAGGCTAGACCGCCAAATGTTCGGCCCGTTCTTTCTTTGATGCTAAAAACCGATTTAAAATTAAAAAAGAGTTTTGGTTTCACCAAATACTCTCTAAACCCCTACTGGACAAAACGCTTTTTATGTTCAGTCAGGAAAGAAAAAAGGAGGTTATCGAACTATGACTCATTTTGAAACACTTTCCATAGTTTTAGCGATAATTGAAATTACCGTTTCAATCTTCGCATTATTCCGCTAACCACCTTTTTAGGTAGTATAGCACATAAAAAACATATTTGTCAAGCCTTTGCCTAGTAGCATTACCACAACATAACTTGCCACCCCCTAACCATTAATAAGGTTTAATTTTAGAAAGAACATAAGACCGTTTGTTGTAAAGGGTTTCTAAAAAAAAGAAAGCCCATCAAGAAAGCAAATCAATTTTGCAATGAAATGCAGTTGCTTTAAATGCAAAATTTTTTCAGACACTCCCTTGACAACTGCTCTTAACGTCTTATGTAAGAAAGCAAACAAGAAGTGTAAGGCGAAACCTTACACTTCTGATTATTATTTTTAAGGAGAAAATTATGATAATACATTGTTTGTTTGAACAGTCAGGAACATTTAAGAACGAATTTAAGAAATTAGGCTATAAAGCATACGATTACGACATATTAAACGATTTTGGGGAAACTGACAATATTATTGATTTGTTTAGTGAAATTGAAAAAGCGTATGTGGGTATGCCATCAATTTTTGACAAAATAACCGAAAAAGATTTGATTTTTGCTTTTTTCCCTTGTATTAGGTTTACAAGACGTATGATTTTTAATTTTACAAGGAGTGGTGCAGGACATAAGAAGTTTAGCGACATAGAAAAATTAGAACAAAACATACGATATTTTAACGAAATGAATTTTTATTATTCACTTATATCAAAGTTAGTAATTGTATGTTTACGTAATAATATTAAAATCATAATTGAAAACCCATACCACCAAGACCATATTCTTTCACAATTTTGGCATATTAAACCAAAAGTAATTGATATGGATAGAACAAAACGTGGCGATGATTTCAAAAAGCCTACTCAATATTGGTTTATCAACTGCGAACCTAAAAATAATTTTATAATGGAAGCATATTCTTGTGTGGGGGAAAAAAAGACCATAGAGCATACACACAACAAGGTTGAAAGAAGTTTAATTAACAAGAACTATGCAAATAGATTTATAAAAGAATTTATAATATAACATAAAAAGTTATATAAATTCAAAGGAAGAATAAAAATGAGATTAATAATAATTATTTTAATCATAATTGCATTAATAATACTTTTAAGTATATGTTATAACGTTTATAAAAACGATAAGGCCTGTGAAGAAAAACACTTTTGCAATAATTGCAAATTAGCATTTATTACAATCAAAGAAATAGGATATAAATATTGTCCATACTGCGGACAAGAACTTGACTACATAAAACCAAACGAAAACTAAACTGAACCTTTTTACAATATTGACAAATTTAATATTATAAGATATACTATATACGTTCACGCAATTTAATATGCTTTCATATGTAGTTATATCAGAAAACGATATTTCTCTATTTTTACATATGAAGATTTTGCGTGAACAACAAAATTATCCTTAAAGAGAAATATTTGTTTTAATGCGTTCTCTTTTAGGGAACGCATTTTTTTATGGGAGTAATAGAATGGGTAAATGTCAAGCATGCGGGAAAGGAACAAAATTTAATTTTCCTTTATGTAAAGAATGTAATGAACTAAAAGAACAAGGTAAAATAGTTCAATGTGCAAATTGTGGGAAATGGAACGAAAAAGAAGTTATTTGCGAATGTAAAAAACCTACAGATAATAGACTAGAAAACGAATTAACTTGTATAATATGTGGTGAACCATCTAATAAAAAACATTTTTGTTTAAAATGTTGGAAAAAATACCATGAGAAAAGTATAGATATAAGAATTACAAATTGTAACGCAACACAGATATTAGATGAATACGGAAATAAAAAAATAAAATGTTCTGATGGCGTTTGGGTAAGGTCTAGAGCAGAATCAATGATAAGCGACTGGTTTTTCATGAAGAAAATTAGAGTAGTTTATGAACCTGATTTTTTCTATAAAGAAAATGAAGAAACAAAAGTTTTACACCCAGACTTTTTCTTACCAGACTATAACGTTTACATAGAATATTGTGAACTAACAAATAAACCATATTTAAGAAAAAAAGAATACACAGAAAAAGTATATAAAGAAAACAATAAAAACGTAATAATTATGTCAGATAAAGATATAGAAAATAGAGATAAATTTTTCTTTGAAAAATTAGGAATAAATTAAAAAAGAGCCATTTGACTCTTTTTTGAAATAATAGTTGACAATTTTTATAAAATTGCATATAATATTTATAGAGAATTGCATTGACCTTATTTTATAAGGCTCGGGCGAAAGGCCCTATTGCAATTCTTTTTTTATTTCTTATTGTTTTTAGAATATCTATCAATTAAATGCTTTGGCATATCTAATTGTTTATTATGAGACTTAAACATCCTTTTTGGATGTTTTTTTGGTCTTTTTAAGTACATAGGTTTCTTATCGTTTCTATCAGGATTAGGCTTTATTTCTTCATAATCCTTTTTATAAGTATGAATAGACTCTCTATGTACATAACAATCATCATATTTATCAGAGTTTTTTCTTTTAACTAACTCTTCATCAATAATTAAAGTAGTTCTATTTTTATTCTTCTTAAATCTTGCCCAAAAAGGAAACTTTGTGGGCATTTCTTTTTTATTTTTAGCCATAAATCACTCCTTATTATCGTTTTTTAATCCAAGTAAAATATCTTTCATAAAATAAGCATTTTCGTAAACCAATTCTTCTAACGTTGCTTTTTCAGTTTCAAATTCTCTTAAATCATTAATACCAACTTCAGAAGTTAAAGTCTTTTCCATAAAGAAATCTGAATAACAGTCAGTAGAAAAACGTTTACTATAAACTTTCTTATTCATTAAATAATATTTATGTTCTTGAAGTTCACCATCCATTGTACCGGCTTCAACTTGAACAATAAGTTTTGAATAACCAAAACGGTTATATATACCGGTATAATAATGGTGCAATTTTGACATTACTTTCTTAAATAAATACATAAGAACAGTATTATCAGAACGCATATAACGATATTTATAATACATATCACTAAACTTATTTAAGACAAACTTATAAAACAATTCTTCTAAACCGAAAAACGGCATAGCAAGTTGGGTATCGGAACTTTCTTTTATGTGTATAATATCGCATAAATCTCTAGCATCTGCACCCCAAGACATAGGTCTTTGGTCATCAGTAATAACACGTACGAAAGGGAAATTATCTACAGTTGCAGAGTGCCTTACCATTTTTAACCAAGAATTAAATAAATCGTTTTTCTGGTTAGTTCCTTCATCTCTTTTCTTCTTATCTTGATTTTCTAAATTATTTCCACGTTCTTTACCAATTTCAGTTATAACTACAACGCCAAATTCAAAAGCATTGGCGTTTTTATTATTCTCTAAAACCTTTTTACCTAACCTTAACATATCAAAGTCTAAAATATGAGCATGACGGCTAAAACTGTCAATTAAACGACTATCACGTGAAAAAAAATCAGTATCCCACATAGGAAAATTACCCACGTCAGATATAATATTATCAGTTCTAATTGAGTAATTGGATTGAATAAATGAAGATTGCATAATATAAATAAAATACAATTGTGAATAATCTTCTATTACTTTCCAAATATCAACTACTTTTAATTTATCATCATAAGTTAAACCGTAACGTTTATAATCATAATCAAAAAGAAAATTACTATAATCAATACCGTATTTACGGCGAATATTACGTCGTAAATATTTAGAAAGTTCAGGCTTATCTATTGATATTAAATAAAACGCTTTTAAGGTTCTAATAAACTTTTTAGTAGTTGCTAAACTATATACTTTATGATTTTCAATTTGTATACGTAAAGAGTTTTCTAAATTTATCCAAGGGAAAAAGGGGAACTTTAAATCATTTTCTAGAATCTTTTCAAAAGCCTTATTTTTAAGCATTATATCTTGTGATAAAGCAATATCAGTAATAGTAGTAGTTTTCTTTTTTCCTACAGTACCGCATACCATCATAGCAATAGGTCTAGAATTAATAAAACCACGATTTTTACGTTCAAAGTGATTTAATACTTTTAAAGCAATATTCTTACGAATTAAATCGAAAAGAATTAAACCTAAAACAAACCAAATAATCACCGGAATGAAATCTAGCATAGGCGATAAATCGCAGAGCAATTTATAAAACTGTAAATACAACGTAGAAAAGTCAAAAGATATAACTAGATATAAATAATAAGCAATAAAAGCAAAAAAGAGAGATATAAAATTAAAGTTAAAAGCCCATATCCAAGCCCAGAAAACCCAATACTTTCTATGTTCTTTAATAAAATAAAAAAACCCTTTTATACTAGCAAAAATCGGTTTTAATTTAGTAACAAAATTTTTTAACTTTATTAATGATTTAGAATCTTTGTTATAGTCGTTATTATGTTTCTCAAAATATCTCTTAAATAATAAAAAGAATATTAAAAATAACGGTAATACTAAAAGAAGAACTTGACTTATAATATACAAAACAAGTAAAAGTTTATCCGTATATCCAAAAAAATTTTCTTTTGTAATTATACGACCCCAATAGTCGTGCCATAAAATTTGAAATTCTTCCCACGTTTCCGGTAACCCAAAAGGAACTACAAACGGTTGACTAGAAAAATTATTAACCGTAGGTATAATAGAACCGTTAAACCCTAAAAGTTCAGTAAAGTAAAATGCAATAGATAAACCGAAATCCCTTACACTTTCAATAAGTCTATCGAAAGCATAAGGGAAAACGTAGATACTACATAAAACCGAAAATAAAGTAATATAAATACAAATATAATGTCTAAAATCAAATTTAATCTTTTTCATCAATTACAACCAGTATAAAACATATAACCAATAACTAAAATAAATAAAATACTTACTAAAAACTTACCTAAAATTTTCATATAAAACCTTTAACGTCGTCGATTATTTTTTTTAGATATATCTGAATAAGGTCGTCGATTATTTTTTTTAAATATATCTGAATAAGGTCGTCGATTATTTTTTTTGAATAAATCTGAAACAGAACGTATTAAATCAAAAGGTAATCGAACAACTGCAACTGCACCTCTTAATACAACCGGCAGAACCGGTGCTAACAATACTAATAATAAAATTAAGAGAACAATCATTAAAAAAATATTTAAATCATTTTTTATAATATCATTATTATTAGAAAAATTTGGAGAAGTTGGTGGGTTAACAATATCTATTGGAGACATTACAACAGGAATTACAGTTAAAATATCATCTTTTGAAAATGTTAATTCAATAATATCAAAATCAAAAAAAACACTTTGAACCGAACGATAAGCAAGAGAGCTACCATCTTCAGCCTTATAAACTGCTATAGATGAATCCCATAAATAATCTAGACATACATCAACCGGTGCAGAATAATAATCAGTTACAGCAAATCTGAATAAAAAAACGGACTCATCATTTTTTACTGCATTATTATAATATGTTTTCAAATTATCAACATCATTATAATTAATTAGTAATGTATCTGAAATATCTTCTGGATTACCATCAAAATATTCAGCTTTAAGCTGTAAAATTGGCGATTGATTAACTATCGAATTTTCTTCAACTTCATAAGAACCCCATAGAGATTTCCAAAATCCATAAATGTTTACATTTTCCCTAAAGGTATGGTCATTTGGGTTATATGAATTTAAGTCAAATAAATCTATAGAAGCATCAAATTCATAATAAGAATAACCATTTTGAATTTTACCATAAGAATTATCAATTTTACGATACTCATCAATATCGCTTTCAAATAAATCAGCACTAATATTTCCATTTTTTATCGGTAAATAACCATTTTCATGAGAAATATTATATGATAAAATATATTCATATAATGCATTATTCCAAGTAGTATCAATAGAAGAATAAGGGTCATATGTACTAATAGAAGACCAATTAGGGGTTGGCAATAAATAATACAAAATATCACAAATAGAACCCATTGAAATAACACTTTGTGCATTATAACGCCAATTACAAGTTGTATAATTAGCAGCAGAGCCAACTCTATAATCTTCAACTAAACCACGCCTAAAGTCATTGTATAATTCATTCCCTTTAGAATCAAAAATTGGAACACCAACATAGGGAAGAATCTCATTATAAGTAATAGAATCACAAGTTACAATTACATCTTTTGTTTTGTATTCATACCACTCTGCAAGTATCTTTTGTAATTTTCCATATTCTCTTAAAAATTTATTAGGTACACTAAAATAAACAGTATCAACCTGATTTTGATAATATTGACCTTTATTTGAAGTTTTTGACCGCCAAAAGGTATGACCAACATCTAAAGAAATAGTTTCTAAATCGTTATTAACACAATACAACGTACTTTCTGCTTCTACATTAGGTCCGAACCCTTTAGCATAACCGCTATAAGAATAAGTTAAAGAAACATTATTATCAAAAGCATTTTTTGATTCAGAAGTAAACAATTCAATACCGCTGATATTGTAAATACGTTTAGATGGATTTAAGGTATTTAGTAAATAAGATATATCGGATTCAGTTAAATTTATTTTAAATTTATAAAACAAACCATAATAATCTGATTTTTCTGACATATTTAGAAAAGTTAAAGAATATTTAAAATAAGAAACAGATTTATTATCAGTAACAGAAAATTGAATTTTATTAGAAGGACTATCGACATTAAAATTTAACGCTTTTGGATTATATATATAAACATATAATCCATAATTATTTTGAAGATTATCATAAATTGAATAACAAAACTCTACGAACGACAAAAGTTTTGTACTTTTACTTTTATCAAAATAATAATCTTCTAAATTAAAAGATTTACCATCAATAAGCATCCCTTCTAAATCATCTAATACGTTACGTTCTTCATAAGCAGAAACTATATTAATATCTTCTGCAGACGTAGTATAGGCGGACAAAGAACTATGTCCACCTATAACGAAACTAAATATTAAAATGGCTATTAATAAAAAGTGCGATAAACGCCTTAATAAAATATTATTTTTTGTCATAATTAAGCCCACAAAGTAAAATAAATTTGTACACTAGATTTTTCATTGGCAGAATAAACTTTTAAGCAAAACATATCTTCATATGGTTGAAAATCACAACTAACAGATTTACCATCGTATAATGAAGAAAAAAGAGAAGAATATGATTCTGTAGAAGATAATGGCCCTAAAGGTCGAATGGTAAAACTATCATCCTTTAGTTCGATGTCAAAGCATTTAGAATAATCACGTAATTCACTAAAATAAATTTTATTATTAGCGACAATATAATAAAAATCTGTTTTACTATCCACATTAGGTTCTATTGTAAAAGTGTATCCAGTTTTATCATCATCAATAGAAGAAAATAAATAACCAACGTTTACTTCGAAAGGTTCATATTTTGATAAAACAAAACCTTTTTTCTCTGACGTTATAGTTTCACCATCAACTTCAACGTAAAAACTTTTAAATTCAGATTCAAAACCGTCAGAGTACTTATAAAAAATAGATATAGAACCAATAACAGCAAAAATTAATAATAAAGACACTATCATAGAAAAAATAGTATTTGACCTATAACTTCTCATTAAACAACCTCCGAAACAATTTTAGGTGTAAAACATAATCTAGAACCAGTTTTAAAATCTGAAACAGACCAATAGTGTTCTGTACCCCACTTCATGCAAAACAATCCTGAATTAATAAGTTTTTGATTATATGAACCACCAACACACAAATATAGATAAGCCTCTTTATTTGTCTGATACGAACATGAATCATTAAAACCAGAAGAGAAAGAAGACCCACCATTACTTACTAATGATGGAAATCCTAAATACGGAGTACCATCAATAGGTGATAATTGTAAAATAGGAACAGGGAAACTAGTTTCAACGTGAACTGATAAATTTTTATGATTTTCAGTACGAATAAGTAAATCACTATGTAAATTATCCATATAAACACCTTTTACCCAAGTGGATAAGTTACCCCATATATTTTCTATACCACGATAATTAAAAGCACCAGTTAATGGGTCTTCATAACCAATAGCATTTGAATATAAACCATTATTATCACCAAGAGAACCAATACCAGTTTTAACTATCTCTGTAGAATTAATTACACCTTGAAAAACACGTTGACTATCCGTAGTGGCAAATTCTATTAAAAATAACTGTTGAACAATATTATAAATTTTATAATCAAATTCATGATAAGAATTTCCGTTATTAGAACAATAATCAAGCGAATCAGTAAAATTCAAATTAGTTGTTGGGATTAAATCTTTTTTAGAAACAATATACTTAGAACCTGAATCTTCAATTAAACTACCTTCATATTTACCGATTAAAACGTACTCAATTTCGTTTCCATTTTCATCCTTGAATAAAGTATCGAACTTATCATACTTATAACCACTGATTAAAAGGTCAAAAGTTCCATCTTCGTGTTTATCAATACGAGTGTAAAATTTAGGTACTTTAATAAACTCATTACCATAATCATCCGTAATTTCTTGCATATGAGAATATGGATAAGAATTATTAAAAGAAGAATAAACATAGCCATCTCTAGTAAAATAATAAGAATGACCTATAGAATCTTCGAGCCTTGTCAATGTAGAATATCCTTGTCCAACGTTTGCAACACCGTAAATCTTACGTAAACTTCTATCGTAATCACTAATCGGTGTTTTATTTACAAATAAAATACTACAAATACCAGTTATAACCGCCAAGAGCAATACAAAAGAAATAATTTTTATTGATTTTTTCATTTTGAACGCCCCTTTAAAAATTATTTATTAACAGTAACAGTAAGTTGGTTTGCATAACCTAAAACTTCAACTAAAGATACTTTACCATCTTCATCTTCAATAGGTGTAATAACTATTCTTACACTACTAGCACCAACTGGGGTTTCTTCATCAGATTCATAATCTTCAACTAAATCACCAGAAACGCCTAAAAATTCTCCTTCTTCATCGTAGAAGAAAAGTTTATAAGAAATATTAGAATCCTTTTTTAACTGACATTTTAAACCATCAACGGTAATGTCTTTACGTAAGTAAATAGATAAATCCGATTCTGCAAATTCGCCCTTTTCATCTAAAGTACCAATACTATAAGATTCGCCACCAATAGTGGTAAAACTTGTTTGTCTATCGAGTTTAACAAATAAACCGATAAGTGCCATTGAAAGAACAACAAAAACAATAGTTATTACTGCAAATTTAAGTTTGTCGTTCTTTACTTTCTTCTTAAAACTACTTTTACTCATAAAAATTTTTCCTTTACCACTTTTAAGTCTGTGGCCATGACTTATTTTTTATTTTTATTTACAACTAAATAAACAACACCTTTTGAACGATTATTTTTATTAGAAAAAAACTTCGTAATATCATTTTTAGTTTTCTTGGTCAATGAAGACGTATCATCAATAAAAGTACATTGTCCAGTTTTTTTATTTCTCTTGGTAGTTATAAAAGAAGAAAAACCACGATTAACACTACCAACATATTTTAGAGACGAGCGTTTTTCATTATAAGTATCAGAAGATACCACTTTTACAAGTGCTAATTCTTTACGTTTAGGTTGATAAACATTTGACATAATTCAATTACTCCGATATAATATTATTGACGACTTAAATAGAGTTGCTTTGCAACAGGATTGAGATTTATCTGCGAATCCACGAAAAATGATAGTCGACCATTTTTCTAACCACTCAATTTATGAGTGGTTATTTTTTACTTCCAAACAATTCTTCATCAGATATATCAAAAGTTTGTTGTATTGTTCTATTTTCCGATTGAATCTCATCCAAAGGACTACAGAACTTATCAAATAAACTCGATATATTCGTTTTACTAGGAATTTTCTTTTTTAAGTTATAAACTTCATTATGATATTTTTTTGGAACACCAAAGGGTTTACCATCTTTACCAATTCCATCATAAACGTTTATTTCTTGTTCTTTAACTTCCACATAAACACTAATTCTGCGATATAACTGGTCTAAAGTATCAATCGAATTATATCGATATTCTTTATACCAAAAGTTCAATGGCACGGAAGAAGTTAAAACAATCATATTGCCATTAAAAACCTTATTAGCAAAACGGCTACGAACACTTGAACTTGTATTGTTATCCAGAATTTTAAGTATGTCGGGTAAATCGAACGCAGTATCAAGCATATCATCTAAAATAATTGCACGTTGACCTAAATAATCTTGAAAAGGGTCGTTACTTGAACTGCTAATACAATAATCGTAATCAATATTTTCCAAAAACTTTTTTGCGTAATATGTTTTACCAGAACCAGCCTTACCGGTAATAAACATAACTTCAATGCTTCTATCTGGATTAAGAGTTAAATATTCACAATGCAACTTCCAATGGTCTTTAAGTTGTTTATATGCTCGAACTTGCTCATCTTTTGGTAAAGTCTTTATAAACTTTAATTGTTGAGCATAAGAATATTTATCAAAATTACCTAAAATTTTCGCCTTTGCTAATTCACTCTTAAAATCAAAGTTAGCAATTACTTCATCTGGCGAATATTGATATTTATGTCGTCGTGAATCGTTTCCGTGTATTAGATATAAAAGCATATCTTGAGCACGGCCATGAACCTTTTCAATTTGTGATTCTTGTAAACCAAACCATTTTGCAACTTCTGAACTTTCAACACCAGTATCACCAAAGTTCAAATAAATATCATAATGTGGTGACGCATCTTTATCTTTATCATGAAGTATATACGCCCATTTCTTAATAGTTTTATACCGTTTAAGAATATCTTGTAACGGTTCTTTAAGAAATTCTGGTTGTGTAACAACTTCATACTGCTTTAGTTTCATTTTTTAACCCCTTTTCGCTAAAACAATAAAAAATTTTCCACCTTTTCCACCTTTTTAGTGGACCGCTTGACAAGCCCTAGCGGTCCACACGTGTTTTAATAGGTTTTATAAGGGGAAATAAGCCTTTATAATTAAGAATGTTTTTAAGTGATTTTCCACTTTTTCCACCTTAATTTAATTTTTTAAACTTTTTAACAAAATTTAATTTATTCCTTGTCTGGAAGAACTTCAGCATAAGATGATAAAACAGCCTTTCTTGACTTAAAATTAGAATCACCTAAAGAATTGCCTTTTTCATCTTTTTTGTCGAAATAGGTAACTTCAATAGGAATAAGACTATCGCCACATCCAACGTAGAAACGAGTGCCTTTAACTTCTTCACCATCTTTATTTTTGTAAGTGTAAGGTTTTTTGTAAAGATTAACTAACATTTTAAAATACTCCTTGGCTAATCGCCACATAAATTTTTTAATACCACAGGCTAAACACCATATGGGGTTGAGTCTTGGGCAGAAATAATCTGCCCAGACTCGAACGTCAATGGCTTGTACTGACGTTTATATAAAACCGTAAACGGTATTATATCGTTTGTGTTACTTATTCAGTAACACAATATAAATAGGAAGAACATGAAGAAAACTATACTTTATAAAAAAACGGCTCTCAAAACACAACACCTGCAAGGTTATATTTTAGAAGAGCCGTTCTTTATAGGTTAAATTACTGCAGGTAATTAAAAATTTTCTTGTGTAATTTAATTTTAGAACATACATTTGTAAATGTCAAGATATAATTACACATTTTATTAAAAATTTTTAAAAAATATTGCTTAAATATGAATTAAAGACGTTTTCTGGTGTATCATATCCTAAAATTCCACGTGGATAAGTGTTTAACCATTGTTCAACTTCGGCAACTCTACAACTACTAACTGAAGTAAAATCGGTTCCTTTAGGGAATTTACGGCGAATCTCTCGATTCAATCTTTCATTAGTCCCACGTTCGCTACTGCAATACGGATGACAGTAATAAACTGTTGTCCGTTTTTTATTTGTGTATCGAGAACGTTCCATAGAATAATAATCAGAAAATTCTGCACCATTATCTACTGTTATAGTTTTGAATATTTTAGGAAAAAGTTTACCATATCTACGTTCAAGAGAATTTAGACATCTGACAACAGAATCAGAAGTTTTATTTGGTAACTTAAAAATTATTTCACGCCTAGACAAACGTTCGGACAAACACAATAAAGTTGCTGATTTTTTCTTACAACTCTCTACACAGTCCATTTCCCAATGGCCGAA
>JAGBSS010000139.1 GCA_017631725.1 Clostridia bacterium
AAAACGTGGCTTAACTCTAACTATCAAGTGGTTGTTGCCGGTGGGGATATAGAAGGTGCGGAAAAAATTTATTTTGAGTTAAAGTCAGAAGATATTTCTTGTGAAATTGCAAATAATTCTGCAGTTAAATCGGTAAACATTTTACCTTGCCCACTCTCTTGTGGTTTTATCTTCCACGAAGAAAAATTTGCATTGGTTGGCAGTGGTAACGTTTACGTTAAAAGAAACGTTTTAAAAAGAAGAACAACTAAGTTCACCTTTTTTACTGCTCCAACCGCAGGCGATTATGCGGTGCACGAAACACACGGCGTAGGCAGAGTTTTAGGCAACAAAAAAATTACTTCTACAGAAGGAACAAAAGATTACGTTGCAGTTGAATACGCAGGGGGAGACGTTTTATACGTTCCCGTAGAGCAGTTAGATATTTTATCAAGATATTTAGGTGCAGGGAAACCAAGTTTATCTAAACTTGGCGGTGATTTTTCTCTTGTTAAAAATCGTGTTAAAGAAAGCATTAAAAAAATGTCTTTCGATTTAAAAAATCTTTACGAAGAAAGAAACGCATCTACAGGCTTTGCTTTTAAAGAAGACGTGGAGCTAAAAAATCTTTTTGATTCTGGTTTTAAATACGAATATACTCCCGACCAAGTTATAGCAACAGAAGAAGTGTTTGCCGATATGAAATCTAACAAGGTTATGGATAGGCTTATTTGTGGTGACGTTGGATTTGGCAAAACCGAAGTGGCTTTCAGGGCTATTTTCCTTGCCGTTTCAAATGGTAAACAGGCGGCATTGCTTGCACCTACAACTATTTTAACCGAACAACATTATTCAACCGCGTTAGAAAGATTTAAAGATTTAGGCATTAAAATTGCCCTTTTAAACAGGTTTAAGTCAACTGCCGAAGTTCAAGAAATTTTAAATGGTTTAAAAGAGAAAAAAATAGATTTTGTAATAGGAACGCATAAACTTTTAGGCAAAAATATACAATTTGCAGATTTAGGTCTTTTAGTTTTAGATGAAGAACAACGCTTTGGTGTAGAGCATAAAGAAAAAATAAAACTTTTAAAAAAGAACGTAGATACTCTTACTTTATCGGCAACGCCAATTCCAAGAACCCTTCATATGTCGCTATCTGGTATAAGGCAAATAAGCACAATTAACACTCCGCCAGACAAGCGTCTTCCTGTTCAAACGTACGTGACCGAAGAAACAGATGCATTAATTGTAGATGCCGTTAAAAGGGAAATAAATCGTGGCGGGCAAGCGTTTATACTTTATAACGTTGTAGATAGCATATTTAATTATGCGGAAAAAATTAAAAGACTTTTACCCAATATAAAAACTACCGTTTTGCATGGGCGTATGGATGAAAAGGTTTTAGAAAGGGGAATTGCAGATTTTTATAACGGAGAAAGCCAACTTTTAATTTCTACAACCATTATAGAAAACGGAATAGACCTGCCAAGAGCAAACACTTTAATAGTAATAGATGCCGACAAACTTGGCTTATCTACTTTATATCAGTTAAAAGGTAGAGTGGGCAGAAGTGACAGGCTTGCCTATGCATATTTTACCTTTAAAAGGGATAAAGTTTTAACAGAAGGTGCATACGAAAGGTTAAACGCAATTATAGAGTTTGCCGAAATGGGC
>JAGBSS010000140.1 GCA_017631725.1 Clostridia bacterium
AATTGGTATAGCAATGGTTTTAGCATTGTCAAGTGGTTTTTCTGCTTACATAAACAGGTTGCAAGCCCAAACACTTTCCGTTTATCCGCTAACTGTAAGCGAATCTAGTATTGCGTTAGAAGATTTTAATAAATTAGCATCTTCTGTTGTGACAGATGAGCAACTTGCCCAAAGATTAACCGAAAAAGTTTATCAAGATTACCTTTTTGGCGATTTGGCAAACATGTTAGAATCTAACGATATAAATCAAGTTTACACAACTGAAGACGGCACTAAAATTGCTTATTTAGATTACGTTTCAGACTTTGTAAATTCTAAAAATGCCGAGTTGGGTGAAAATGAGTGGAAATATTGTTTAGAAAAAGATTACGGGTTTGACGTTAACTATTATATTTTTTCAGAAATTGGCTTAAACTTAACAAATACCGGCACGGCGACCTATTCTGTAATGGCAATAGACACTTTAGTTCAAAGTTTAGAAGAAATTTTTAGTTCTATGCTAAAAGAATCGGAAATGAATATATCCACAAGTTTTGTTAGAGAATATATTCCAACTATAAGTGAAATTCCATCGGATATTAACCTTATAAAATCTCAATACGATTTACTTTACGGCGATTGGGCAACAAGTGAAAACCAATTGCTTTTGGTTGTAGATGAATATAACCAAGTCCCCGATATTACGTTGGCTTTTTTAGGCTATAACACAATAGAGGGTATGGATGGGGTAAACGTAGCCTTTGGTAATAATACCGAGTTCACTTTTAAATCTGCCACAGAGAAAAAGTTTTGGTATATTCCAAACAACGATAGATATATGCAGTTTGGCGAAAACTATATTCAAAGCGTGTTTGATAAAAGTAATCTTCCAAGCACGGCAGAAGAACTTGCAGTTAAAGGCATTGTAAGGTTAAAAGATGGTTTAAGTTCGGGTATATTGCAAGAAGGTATTGCCTATACTTCTGCACTTAAAAACAAAATAATGTCGCAAGAAAATTTAAATTCTAACGTAGTATTAAAGGCTAAACAAAACGGTGGCAAACTTGCCGTTATAAACCCACTTATTCCCACAACCCCCGTTAGTATGACGGTAAGGGAACTTGCAGGCGACAACACGGTAAATAAACTTTCCATTTACTCTTACGATTACGAGAGTAAAGAAGAGTTAAAGGCACATTTAGATGCTTGGAATACAAACGTTATAAGGGTAGGCGATGAAGATGCAGAAGTACATTATTCTGACACCACCGATATGCTATTTTCCGCACTTAATATGGTGGTAGATGCAGTAAAAATAATTCTTATTGCGTTTACGGCAATTTCCCTTGTAGTATCAAGCATTATGATAGGTATTATAACCTACGTTTCGGTAGTAGAAAGAACTAAAGAAATTGGTGTTCTCCGTTCACTTGGTGCAAGAAAGAAAGACGTTTCAAGAATTTTCAACGCAGAAACCTTTTTAATTGGTCTTTTTGCGGGCTTAATAGGCGTTGGCGTAACCTATTTACTTTCTATTCCGATAAACCTAATTGTTGGAAAATTAATTCAGGGTGGCGGAAACATTGCATCACTTGGGGTGTTGCAAGCAGGTGTTTTAGTAGTTGTATCTTTCGTGCTAACCTTAATTGCGGGCATTTTCCCTGCAAGAATAGCAGCAAAAAAAGACCCCGTTATAGCCCTAAGAACAGAATAAAAAAGAATAAAAAACTAACGAAAGCAATTCGTTAGTTTTTTTGTTTAAAAAGGTTTATAATGTTTTTATTCTTATTTACAGCATATTCATAGGCAATTTTTGTTCCACTTTTAATTTTCTGTGGGAAATATGCTTTTTTGCTAATTTTGGGTTCAGGCTCGTAGTTTTCGTTATAGTAAAATATACAATAATCAGAATTGTCAATCATTTCATAATTACGCTCGACATAGGAGTATCTCCCAGCCTTTTCAATTTTTTTTGGAAAATAAGTTTCTTCGTAAAATTTTAGTAAATAGTCACTATAAAATTTTTTTATATTTTGATATGCAGACCTAACGTAAATTCTTTTTAAAAAAGGAAAAATGCTTTTTAGTTCAGTAACAATTTCCCATGATAAATTATCAAAGTTGCTTTTGCTACCAAAGAAAAAGGAAGTAGCACCTTGGTTTATTAGTGTTTTAATTGTTTCTTTCAGTAAAAGGTATAGTTTTTCTGTTTTATTAACGTTCCTATGTCCTATAAAGCAAACTTTCATATCACACCTATTCTTCGTGGAATTCCGTGAATAATTATACAAAAAGACAGGGGTTGTTGTCAACATCGTGGAACTCCACGAGATAAAAATTTTTAAAATTCATATAATACTTTCGTGGAAACCCATATCGGATTTCCACGAAGGTGGTTTATGAATTTAAACGATGCTATAATTAAAAGAATTAAAGAAATTTGTAATGAGAAAAATATTAACGTTTGTGTAGCAACGTTAAATGGTGGAAAATCTCCATCGGCAATTTACGATTTAATAAAGGGCAGAACAAAATGCTCTAAGGTGTCAACAATTAAATCTTTTTGTCAAGGCGCAGGTATTACCCTAGCGGAATTCTTTAATAAAGATTATTTTAACGATTTTGAAGAGTAAACAAAAAAGAGTGATTAAGTTAAATCACTCTTTTTTAATTTAAATTTGTTTTATTAAAATGCAATTTTATCTAAAATAAAGTTTTTAAGGTCTGCTACTTTTATTCTTACTTGTTCCATTGTGTCCCTATCTCTAACGGTAACGGTGTTATCTTCTAACGTGTCAAAGTCGATAGTCACGCAGTATGGCGTACCAATTTCGTCTTGACGGCGATAACGTTTACCAATAGAACCTGCTTCGTCGTAAGAAACCATAAAGTATTTTTTAAGTTCGTTGTAAATTTCTTTAGCCTTGTCGCCCAAATTCTTTTGTAATGGGAGTATTGCACATTTATAAGCGGCAATAGATGGATGGAAGTGCATTACAACACGGGTATCTCCGCCTTCTAACTTTTCTTCATCATACGCTTCGGATAAAACTGCAAGCATTAATCTGTCTGCACCGATAGAGTATTCTATAACGTATGGGGTATACTTTTCGTTAGTGACAGGGTCTAAATACATCATGTTTTTGCCAGAATATTCTTCGTGACGGCTTAAGTCGTAATTGGTTCTATTGTGAATACCGTTAAGTTCTGACCAACCGATAGGGAATAAGTATTGAATATCGCAAGCAGATTTTGCATAGAGAGCAAGTTTGTCGTGATCTTTAAACCTTAAGTGATTTTGGTCAAAGCCTAAATCTAATAAAAAGTTCCAAGCCTTTTCTTTAAAATCAGCGTAATATTCTTGGTCGGTGCCTTCTTTACAGAACCATTGGTGTTCCATCTGTTCAAACTCTATAGTTCTGAAAATAAAGTTACCGGGGGTAATTTCGTTTCTAAATGCTTTACCAATTTGAGCAATACCAAAAGGAACTTTTGCCCTTGCCGTTCTTTGAACGTTTAAAAAGTTAACAAATTCACCTTGAGCCGTTTCTGGGCGGAGATAAATTACGTTAGTGCTTTCATCGGTAACACCCCTTGAGGTTTGGAACATTAAGTTAAAGTTTCTAATAGGTGTCCAATTAAAGTTTCCGCAGTTTGGACAACGAACTTGGTGTTCGTTAATATATTCTTGCATTTCTTCTTGGCTCATAGCGTCTGGGTTAACAGCACCTTTAGAGTGTGCTTCAATTAAGTTATCTGCCCTTGCACGCATTTTGCACTCTTTACAATCCATTTTAGGGTCTGAAAAAGATGCGGTGTGGCCACTTGCTTCCCAAACCCTAGGGTTCATTAAAATTGCTGCGTCTACACCGAAAGAGTTTGCGCTTTCTTGAACAAACCTTTTCCACCAAGCACGTTTAATATTATTTTTAATTTCCACGCCAACGGGGCCGTAGTCCCAAGTATTACCCATACCGCCGTAAATTTCACTACCGGGGAAAATAATACCCCTAGATTTACAAAGGTTTACAAGTTTTTCCATAGTGGCGCAAGATTTTTTTTCTTCCATTACATACACCTCTTAAATTAATTAAGTAAAATTTTAACTCAAAAGGAAATTTAAGTCAAGAGAAATGTAAGTTTAATAAAATATTTATATCTTAATTTATTACTTTTGCTTTTATTTTTTTTAAATGTATGCTATAATTGTAAAAAATTACGGAGAAATATTATGGAGCAACTTCTTTCAGCACTTAAAAACTATAAATTTGATATTATTGTTTTAGCCGGTCAATCTAATGCAGAAGGCAACGGCTTTGGCAACACTCCAATCGCAGAAAACAACGGCCAAGTTTTCCAACTTTCCGATAAAAACGTTGCATCTTTCGTTCCAGACCCTGCAACACCAATAAAGGTTATTTTAAACGTTGTTTTTCCATTAGATTTATATTTTGGGCTTGCAAAAGAACGTATTGAAACTTATAGAAAAGAAAGCATGGGAGAATTAAGTTTAACCTTTGCTAACGAATATATTAAGGCAGGTCTTTTAAGTGAAGGCAGAAACCTTTTAATAGTAAAAACACCTGCAGGTGGCACGGGCTTTGCCAGAAAAGAATGGGGCTTAGGCTCGGTTTTATACAAAAGACTTATTGAAATGACTGATATTGCCTTAAACGCAAACCCTGAAAACAGGTTAGTTGCATTTTTATGGCATCAGGGAGAACACGATGCATACGAAAACGCTCATTTAAACAATGCCGAAAGATACGAGTTTTATAAAGAAAATTTTATGGCACAAATGAACGATTATAGGGCTAAATATGGCAACGTTCCAATAATTTGTGGCGAATTTCAAGACGATTGGACTAAAGATTATCAAGAACAAAGCGACGTAGTAGAAAAGTGTATTAAAGATTGTTGTGAAATTTTAGGCAACGCTTGTATGGTATCCAGCCAAGGCTTACCATCTAACGATATGGAAGTTGGAAACAAAGACAACGCACATTTCTGTCGTTGGGCAATTTACGAACTTGGCAGAAGGTATTTTAAAGGCTACGAAAGTTTAAAATAAAGGTGAAAACATGGCAGAAGCAAGAAATTTTATAGAACAAATTATAGATGAAGAATTAGAATCTGGAAAGGTTAGTGCAGTTCAAACTCGTTTTCCACCAGAACCTAACGGCTATCTTCATATAGGTCATGCAAAAAGTTTATGCTTAAACTTTGGCGTTAAAGAAAAGTATAACGGAAAGTGTAATCTTTTTTTAGATGACACCAATCCTTCTAAAGAAAAAGAAGAATACGAAGAAGCAATTAAAAAAGATATAGAGTGGCTTGGTTTTTCTTACGATAAAATCACCCACGCATCTGACTATTACGAAGATATTTACAACTTTGCAGAGCAAGAGATTATGCTTGGCAATGCCTTTGTTTGCGACCTTTCTCCAGAAGAAATTTCTGCAAATCGTGGCACTTTAACCACTCCCGGAAAGGAAAGTCCATATAGAAACCGTTCTCTTGAAGAAAACCTTAAATTGTTTAGGGAAATGCGTGCGGGCGTTTATAAAGACGGCGAAAAATGTTTAAGGGCAAAAATAGATATGGCATCGCCAAATATCAATATGCGTGACCCTGTAATTTATAGAATATTGCGTGAAACTCATTATAAAACGGGGGATAAGTGGTGCATTTATCCAATGTACGACTTTGCACATCCAATTGAAGACGCGGTAGAAGGTATTACACATTCTATCTGTACTTTGGAATTCGAAGACCATAGACCA
>JAGBSS010000141.1 GCA_017631725.1 Clostridia bacterium
AAGTACATATTATACTCAAAAGATTTTGACAGAAACTTTCAAAATAACTATTATTTTGTCTTATTTCCTTCTATTCAATTTTTAAGCTACTTTAGTCAACTGCGGTTGACCCTGCCGTCTTGCGACAGCCTACATATAATATCATAAGCATTTTTTTAAGTCAAGCAATTTTCAAGCATTTTTTAAAGTTTTTTTAACTTTTTTTAAAGTTTTTTTTGCTTTTTTTCAAAAGCACAAAATCTTGTGTTTTCGACTGCCTAAAAACCACAATTTGCTGTTTTTTATAGGCAAAATCGCTTGTAATTTACTTATGATTTTATATTTTTAGCCCCCGTTTCCTACGGAGTAATTGTGATTATACAAAAAAAATTGTTTTTAGTCAACAGTTTTTTAACATTTTTTTCGCTTTTTTAAAAAATAGTTTTTTTATTGCCCTACCACCACAATATATAGTAAACTACTAACAATTTTTGACTTTTGCCTAAAACTAACAGAATAAAATTTACAATCCTTAATTATAAAATCGACTATAAAAAACAAAAACCGACGATATAATCGCCGGCTTGACAACTTGCTTGTCCTTACATTTTTTTGATTTTAAACCCTAAAACGTTTTCATCTAAAAAGATTGGATGCTTTTGTGGGTCGGTATAGTTGCGTTTATTAAACTTAACCACGTAAGAAAACTTTGTAACACCTTCTGACGTTTCCATTTTTATTTCATCAATCGTAGCATCGTTCTCTAAAAAGAACTGTTGAATTTTTGCCCTAAACTCGTTTCCGTTTTTAACTGTAAAATCTATATTATATAAAACAACGGCATCTGCGCCGATTTTAATTTTGTGCATTATAAACTGAACAACCAATACGAGCGCGGTGGCAACAATACCGATAACGTATAAACCAGAGCCGATTGCCATACCTATTGCAGACGTAGCCCAGATACCTGCAGCGGTGGTAATACCGCGAACTAAACTGCCATTTTTAAATATTGCGCCTGCACCAATAAATGATATACCCGTGACAACTTGCGATGCTATTCTAGATGCATCAGCATTATTAACCCCGTTTATACCTGCCGAAATGTCTGCAAAAGCGTATTTAGAAATAATCATAAACACAGCCGCACTCATTGCAACAACACAATGAGTTCTAACCCCTGCATCTTTAAACCTTTTAGAACGTTCTGCACCGACAAGGCCACCACAAAGCCCCGCAACGAGAATTCTCAAAAGCCACTCTAAAATATTCCAGCCGTAATCTAAAAATGCTAATACGTCCATACCTTCTCCTTAAAAATAAATACGATTATACCACCAAATTTTATTTTGTCAATAACTAAACGCAAATTTTTAAAAAATTTTTCTAATATATATACATTATATATACGCGCGCGTAAGGGATAAAATTCGCAAAAAAATAAACCCGAATAATCGGGTTTAAATTTAACTAAAATATTGCTTTTTCAATAACTCCGCCGCCAATACACTTGTCGCCACTATAAAACACGGCAAACTGACCTTCTGTTATGGCGCGTTGTTTTTCTTCAAACTCTACGTAGATGCCATCTTGTAAAATTTTGACCTTGCAATTTTGTTCTGGTTGGCGATACCTAAACTTGCCCGTGCAAGTAAACTCTTTTTCCTTTGGCTCAAATGGAATCCAATTTACCCTTTTCATATAAAGCCCTTTAGAATAAAGTTTTTCTTCTGAGCCGTGCGCAACTATTAAAACGTTGTTTTTTAAATCTTTTTCAATAACGAACCAACGAGAGCCATCATCTCCCTTTTGCCCACCAATATTAAGACCACGCCTTTGACCAATGGTGTAATACATAAGCCCTAAATGTTCGCCGATAACCTTGCCATCTACCGTTTTAATTTTTCCTTTTTTGTTTGGAATATAGTTTTGCAGAAAGTTTCTAAAGTTTCTTTCACCAATAAAGCAAATGCCTGTGGAATCTTTTTTCTCTGCGGTGGCAAGCCCGTGTTTTAAAGCAATTTCACGAACTTGGCTTTTTTCTAACTTGCCAAGTGGGAACAACACCTTGTCTAACTGCTCCTGCGAAAGTTGGTTTAGAAAATACGTTTGGTCTTTATTTTGGTCTTTAGCTTTTAAAAGGTAATGAATTCCATCTTGATGCAAAATATCGCAGTAATGCCCTGTGGCAATAAAATCCGCACCCAACCTTAACGCTTCTTGCTTGAAGTCTTTAAACTTAATTTCCCTATTACACAAAACGTCTGGATTAGGGGTTCTGCCTGCATTATATTCTTCTAAAAAATAAGTGAACACTCTGTCGTAGTATTGTTTAGCGAAATTTACCGAATAGTAAGGAATGCCTATAGCATTTGCTACACGCCTTACGTCATCGAAATCTTGCTCTCCCGTGCAGTGCCCACACTCATCAGTTTCTTCCCAGTTGCTCATATAAAGACCAACCACGTCATACCCCTGCTCTTTAAGTAAAAGAGCGGCAACCGAACTGTCTACACCGCCAGATAACCCTACAACTACCCTTTTTGCCATTTTTGTTCCTTTAAAGTATTTTATATATAATAGCACAAAGGTTGCAAAAAATCAATAATTCCCTTAAAATGCTTGATATTTTTTTGAATTATGATATACTAATACTATCGTTTATCTTTAGGAGGACATTATGCCTGACGGCACAGTTCCCTTACTGTTAGCACTTATCGGATTAGTGTTAATGTCTGGGTTTTTTTCATCGACAGAAACTGCTTACTCTTGCTCTAGCAGAATAAAATTAAGGGCAATGGCAACGGCTGGAAACAAGCGTGCGGAAAAAGTTCTTAATTTGGCAGAAGATAATTTTGACGGATTAATTTCTTCCGTTTTAATCGGAAACAATATTGTAAACATAACGGCAGCGACTATAGCGACAATATTTTTTGTAAAAATATTTGAAAACTCCACGGTAGATGCATCTGTAATTGCAACCATTGTGACAACGGTTGCCGTGCTTATATTTGGTGAAATTACCCCTAAATTTATAGCCAAGGTTAAACCTGAAAAAGTGGCTATGCTCTACTATCCGCTTGTAATTTTTTTCTATTATTTATTCTTCCCACTAAACAAAATTTTCTCCGGTTGGAAATGGCTTATCTCTAAACTTTTCCGTGTTAAAAATGAAGAAGTTGTCACCGAAGAAGAAATTATGACAGTTGTAGAAGAAGCAGAAGAAGACGGCACTATAAATAAAGAAGAAACTAAACTTATTCGTTCCGTTATTGAGTTTGATGACGTGGAAGTTGGCGATATTTTAGTTCCAAGGGTAAATATGGTTGCTATAGAGCAATCTACCCCAATGGAAAAAATTGTTAAAATTTTTGAAAGAGAAGGTTTTTCAAGAATTCCCGTTTATAGCCAAAGCATTGATACAATTATTGGTACAATTCACCAAAAAGACTTTTATTCTTGCTATTTAGCGGGCAACAAGAATATAGATTCTATTATTCAACCTGCGTTTTTCACCACCGAACACATTAAAATATCTAATCTTTTAAAGCAGTTGCAGTCTAAAAAAGTGCATATAGCCGTGGTGTTAGATGAGTATGGTGGCACACTTGGTATTGTCACCTTAGAAGATATTTTAGAAGAGCTCGTCGGCGAAATTTACGATGAGCACGACGAAGAAATTTCTTACATTAAAAAGTTAAAGGATAACCTTTATTTAATAGACGGAAAAGCCCCTGTGGAAGATGTGTTTGAGTGCCTTGATAAAGACTTTAATGAAGAGGATTTTGGCGCTTCTACCATTAGTGGCTGGGTTATAGAATACCTTGGGGAAATGCCTGTTGCTAATAAAGAATTTAGCTATAACGGCATAAATTTTAAGGTTTTAAAGGCAACCGTAAAACGTATTTTACAACTACAAATTACAATAGACTTACCAAAAGAAGAACCGCAGTAAAACCTGCGGTTTTATACACCCGTGGCGCAATTGGATAGCGCATTAGATTCCGATTCTAAAGGTTACAGGTTCAACTCCCGTCGGGTGTGCCAAAAAAGGCTTGTTTTTACAAGTCTTTTTTTATGCACTTTAAAACAGGCTAATTAGTAGCATGAAACATGTTAAAGGGGGTTAAAAACACAAGAAATTTTATTGATTAACATGTAGGACTATGATATAATAAATTCAAAAAAAGAAAGGTGACAGCATGTTTAGATTTGGAAAATTATATG
>JAGBSS010000142.1 GCA_017631725.1 Clostridia bacterium
AAGTTTATCTCTATTAACTTTATTCTTTTCGGCTTGTTGCCTTATTTTTTCTATCTCTAAATTAACCTGTTCTATATCCTTATTTATTCTAACTGCACGGTCTAAATCGTTTCTCTTGTTTGCCTCGTTTTTTTGTGCAATAAGCCTTGCTAACTCTGCTTCTTTTTGCTTTGCTTCTACAGGAGAATTATAACTATCTAACCTTACTCTTGATGCCGCTTCATCTATTAGGTCTATAGCCTTGTCTGGGAAAAACCTGTCGCTAATATATCTATCTGCTAAACTAACGGCTGCAAGAATTGCATCGTCTGGAATATTAACGCCGTGATGAGATTCGTATTTATCTCTTAACCCTTTTAAAACTTCTACCGTTTCTTCTAAAGATGGAGCATCTACCATAACCGGTTGAAACCTACGTGCTAAAGCCGCATCTTTTTCTATATATTTTCTATATTCATCTATAGTTGTTGCGCCAATGGTTTGAAGTTCCCCACGGGAAAGCATTGGCTTTAAAATATTGGCAGCATCCATATTACCTTCTCCGGTACTACCTGCGCCAACTATGTTGTGAATTTCATCTATAAATAAAATAATTTTTCCGTTTTCTTTAACGGCTTGAATTGCACTTTTAAGCCTTTCTTCAAAGTCTCCACGATACCTTGCTCCGGCAATCATACCTGCTATGTCTAAAGAAAACACAATTTTATCTGCTAAAAGTTCAGGTACACTTCCCTTTACAATGGCTTGCGCCAACCCTTCTATAACGGCGGACTTACCAACACCCGGTTCACCAATTAAAACGGGATTATTTTTAGTTCTTCTTGATAAAATTTGTATAACCCTGTCTATTTCTTGTTTTCTACCAATAACGGGGTCTAACCTACCTTCTCTGGCCATTTTATTAAGATTTACGCCATATTTAGAAAGTTCACCAATTTCATCTTCTTTTTCCTTTTTATCTGCCGTTCTGTTTGGCGCAAAAGTCTTTTCAAAAACGCTATCGGAACTTTCCTTTTCTTCTTCTAAGGGCTCAAACATTAAAGATGCAATCTCTTCTGCAAAATCTTCTACGGGAACACCCATTTCCTTTAAAATTGTCACCGCATAACTATCGTATTCCATTAAAATTGCAAGCAATAAGTGCTCCGTACCAACGTAGCCCGAATTTGCTTTGTTTGAAATTACAAAGGCATTTTCCACAATTCGCTTTGTCCTTGGTGTCCACATATTCCCCGGCATTACCATAGAAGGGTCTATAGTCCTTTTAAAAAGTGACAGATACCTTTCGTTATCAACGTTAACTTGCTTTAAAAAGGCCGCCGCCCTACCGTCTTTAACGTTCATAAGACCAAACAAAATATGTTCACTACCAATGTATTTGCAACCATAACGGCGAGCAAGCGTAGTAGCTACTTCAAACACTTGATTTACGTTTTTTGAAAGAGAGTTATAATTCATATATTACCCCTTTAATTTTAAAAGTTGTTTAGAAACGACTTCTGCCCTAACTAAATCTCTATCCAATGGAGATAAGTCTTTGCCAAATTGCTCACATAAGACAAAAGGTCTAACGGAAACAATTAAGTCGTCTAATTTTTCAATATCTTCAATATCTATAAGCCCAAGCATTGCACCAAGTTTAACTTTAGCAATGTTTCTTAAAAATTCGCTATAAGATAAAACTACTGCATTTGTTAAAATACCAAAAGCTTTTCTTGCTTTGTCCATCGTTTGAATATGATTTTTTGCATAAAGTCTTTCGCACTCATCTCTCTCTAAGGCGCAAATTCGCTCTACCGAGTCTTCTACCACGCTTAAAATATCATATTCACTACTGCCAAGGGTTATCTCGTTGCTTATTTGATAAACACACCCTTCTGCATCGCTTCCTTCTCCATATAACCCACGAATAGTAAGCCCTAAAGATGAAAGTTGGTTTTCAAGAGACCCAATTTTTCCACTTTCCGTTAATGCGGGTAAAAACAACATAACCGAAGCCCTAAGCCCCGTGCCAACGTTGGTTGGACAAGCCGTTAAAAAGCCTAACTTTTCATCAAACGCAACGTCTAAATTTTTTATAATTTCATCATCTATTTTATCAAGCATTTTATATGCTTCGAAAAGGCGTAAACCCTTCATAAAGCATTGTTCTCTTATAACGTCCTCTTCGTTTACCATTATAGATAAACTTTCATCTTGACTAATTAAGGCAGCACCAAATTGGTTTTCTATTAAATTAGAAGAAATTAAGTGCTTTTCCTTCATTGCTTCTAACTTTGTGTTAGATAAATTTGCCGTGTAAAACAAATTAAAAGTTCCACACTTTACAATTGCCCTGTTTACGTTTTTTATAATATCTCTTGCCAAAAGTGGGTCTTTAACTCTAAAAGGATAGCCCTTTAAGTTTCTTGCAAGCCTTACCCTACTTTTAATTATAGTGCCTTTTAAAATATCTGGGGAAACGCTCATTACATTAACCCCCTTTTCATAAGTTCTGATAAAAGATTGCGTAAACTTTCAGCAATTTCTGCCATATCGTTAAATCTGCCTTCTATACCCGCCATTTCCTTTTCAGATAAAAGCCTTTGATACTCTTTTAAAAGCATTTTGTTTTCATCAGAAATTCTCGGACGTTTACCAACGTGAAACGCCGATCCTTGAATTTTCACTATTCCGCTCTCTATTTCCCTTTGAAAACTCTTATAGCAGTCTGGACAACCCAAATACCCCGTTTTTAAAAAGAATTGGAGCGACGTTTTACAAGTATTGCAGAATTTTGTTTGCATTTTACTTAAAGTTTTCTTCTTCTAACGCCTTAATTTTATTTACTCTGTTAACGTGCCTTTCTCCATTTGAAAAAGGTGTGGATATAAATGCCTTTACCATATCTGTCATAACGCCAACGCCTAAAACTCTTTCGCCAAAGGCTAAAACGTTTGCATCGTTGTGTTCTCTCGTCATACGGGCAGAGAAAGCATCTGAACAGTGTCCGCAACGAATACCTTTTATTTTATTTGCAACGATACTCATACCAATACCGGTGCCACAAATTAAAATACCAAGGTCGCACTCTTTATTTACTACTGCGTTGCAAACCTTTACTGCGTAATCGTTATAGTCTACAGATTGGTTTGAAAAACAACCAAAATCAACGTATTCTACGTTGCATTCTTTCAAAACTTCTATTAATTGTGGTTTTAAATTAATTCCACCATGATCGCACCCTATTGCAATTTTCATAAGTTAATCCTCCAAAACTTGTGCTATTTTTTTTATTATTTGATTACAAGCGCTATCTATTATAGAAAGCGTTTTTTTATAGGCAATTAAATCCATTCCAAAGGGGTCTAAAACTTCTTCTACCCCCGTAAGTTCGCTTAACGTGTACGCTTTATTGGTAAACGCTAACCTGCTTTTATGCCCGCTTGTCATACATATTATAAGGTCGGAACTTGCTATAATTTCTGGTGTAAGTTGCCTTGATTTAAAAGGGTAGGGCTTTATTCCCATACTTTTTAAGGCAAGTGCGGAATTTTTACTAATTTTATCCCCGTCTACCGCCATTAAACCTGCACTTTTAACGCTTATTCCTTTTATGCCGGCTAAACGGAATTTATGCTTTAAACATAGTTCTGCCATTGGACTTCTGCACGTGTTTCCCGTGCATACAAAAAGTATTTTTTTCATACCACTCCACAAGACTTTTTAAGCCTATTCATAATTCCCATATTAACGCCCTTTTCGTTAGGCATAGCAACGGCTAAAATAACGTCTGCCTTTTTCTCTCCTAAAAGAAGGCTATCGTATAGGTTAAACGCAACTTCTTCTTCTGTTTCTCCTAAAAGCAAAAAGTTTAAATTACCCAATTTTTTAGCAACGGAATTTTTACACATTACGTAAGGTGTTTTTCCATTTTCTACGTAATTATTATAAACTTTAACAAGTTCTTCTAAGTTATCTTCTGTAAACAAAGCGGTATCGCATTTTGGCTTATAGTGAGTATATTTTACCCCCGGAGATTTAACCTTATCCCCTTCTTTATGCATTGCAATTTCACAAGCACCCACAACCGACTCTATCATCTCTTTAGTTATAAGCCCTGCCCTTAAAATTCTTGGAACGGGGCCCGTAACGTCTAAAACGGTGCTTTCAATTCCGCCCGAGCATTTGCCACCATCTAAAATTATAGATATTTTACCATCTAAATCGTTTTTAACGTGCATTGCCGTGACAGGACTTGTGTGTTTAGATAAATTAGCACTTGGAGCAACAAGTGGCTTGTTTATTTCTTTAAGTAAGTTTTGGCAATCTTTATGCATTGGCATTCTAATTGCTAAAGTATCTCCACCAGCAACGGCTTCTTTGCAAACTACGCCCTTACTTTTAAAAACAAG
This sequence comes from Clostridia bacterium, assembly GCA_017631725.1. GTDB lineage: Bacteria > Bacillota > Clostridia > Christensenellales > Borkfalkiaceae > UBA1259. The sequence goes on from JAGBSS010000142.1 coordinate 4,395, forward strand.
TGTTAGTGGCCCTGGCATAAAACTTTTTATTAAGGAATAGGCATAAGAATTTTCTATATGCACAAGTAAAGACAAATCGAAATCTTTATGAACGTGTGCAATAAGTGGGTTATCCGCCGGCCTACCCTTTATTTCAAATATTTTTTTAACAGCCTTACTATCATATCCAACGGCGGCAAGTCCGTAAACGGTTTCGGTTGGCATACCTATAACACCGTTAGAATTTAAAACTTCTACCGCCTTTAAAATATTCTTTTTTGTTGGCTCTAAAATACAAGTTTCCATTTTAACCAAAAACGTCGTCTTCTACGTCTGTTTCCTGTTTAGAATTTGTTTCTTCTTCTGGAATAGGTTCTATTCCTTCAATTTTAACGGCATCTACCTTTTTAGATTTTTCTATCCCTATAGGTTCACCCGTTTCGGCATCCATTTCCAAGAATTTAGTGCATTCGCCATGGAAGTAAAGTTTAAACATGCCCGTTGCACCACTTCTGTGTTTTTCCACCCTAATTTCGGCAACGTTTTGTTGGTATTTGCCTTCTGCCTTTTCCTTATCGGTAGCACCCTTGTCTGGGCGATGAATAAACATAACTATATCTGCATCTTGTTCAATTGCACCAGAATCCCTAAGGTCGGAAAGGTTAGGTGCACGTTTTTCCTTTTCAGAAGAACGTGAAAGTTGTGAAAGTGCAATAACAGGCACGTTTAATTCTTTTGCCATTATTTTAAGTTCACGAGAAATATTAGATACTTCTTGTTGACGGCTTTCCGCCTTTTTGCTTGGTTGCATTAATTGTATGTAGTCTATCATAATTAAATCTAAACCATATTTAGATTTTATTCTTCTACACTTTGAAATCATTTCGGCAGGAGAAATAGCACCAAGTTCATCTATATGAATATCACATTTAGAAAGTTTTTCGCGTGCTTTTAAAACTTTAACCCAATCGGCTTTGTCCATATCACCACGAGAAATTTTAGCCATATTAACACCTGCAACCGAAGCGAGCATTCTGGTTGTTAATTGCTCTTTATTCATTTCTAAAGAGAATACCATACAAGTTTTGCCAGCCATTGCAACATTTTCTACAATGTTCATTGCAAAAGAAGTTTTACCAACAGAAGGACGTGCCGCTAAAACTATTAAATCACTTGGGTGAAGTCCGTTTGTTAACCTATCAAAACTTGTGTAGCCGGTTTTTACGCCAGATGCCTTGTTTTTATCTTTACTAATTTCATCTAACTTTGCCATAACTATAGGTAAAACTGCGGAAATTTTGGCCGTTTCGCTTGTGTCGGCAGAGTGAGAAATATCGTAAACTATTTTTTCTGCTTTGGCTAAACTAACCTTTTCATCTAAACTGCTCTTGCAATCTTCTATAATTTCAGAAGAGCCTTTAATTAGTTTGCGTAGCATACTATCTCTTAAAATTATGTCTCTATAATGCATATAGTTAGCAGTAGAAGGCATTACGTCTGTTAAAGCGGTAATGTAAGCAATACCACCTGCTTGTTCTAAACTGCCAGACTTTTCTAAAGCATCGGTTAAAGTGACTAAATCAATTGGCTGATTTTGTCTATTTATCTCTTGCATTGCCCCAAAAATAATTTGGTGCGATTCAGAATAAAAATCTTCTTGGCTTGTGGTTGCAACAAATTCCGATTGAACTTTTGTGTCTAAAAGTAAGCAACCTAAAAAAGCCTGTTCTGCCTCTAAACTATGTGGCATATCTCCCTTTATCTTTTTCATAAAGTATCTCCTTTTCTATATATCCTTGTATCTAGAAAGTAATTTTTCAAACGTTTTAAAAGCCCTTTCATACGGCTCGCTCGTGGTTAGATCAACTCCCGATTGTTTTAATATTTCAACAGGTCCTTCCTTCCCACCAGAAGATAAAAACTCTTTATAGTTTTTTACTGCGCTTTCACCTTCGGTTAAAATTTTATCCGCAAAAGATATTGCAGAAATTATGCCCGTGGCATACTTATACACGTAAAACGCACGATAAAAATGTGGAATTCTTGCCCACTCGTAAGCAATTTCTCCTTGACTTATAACGGCATCTCCGTAATATTTTTTATTTATCTCTAAATATTTTGCACTCATACCATCTTTGGTTAAAGGTTCGCCCTTTTCTACCGTGCTATGAGAATATTCTTCAAATTCTGCAAACTGCGTTTGGCGGTAAAGAGTAGTTCTTATCATTTCCATAAAATATGAAAGTAAAAACTTCTCTGTTTTTTTGTCCTTTGCGTTTTGCAACAAATGGTTTATTAAAAGCACTTCGTTTACAGTACTTGCAACTTCGGCAACAAATATTTTATAGTCCGCCTTAAAATATGGTTGCGCTTTATTAGAATAATAAGAGTGAATGCTATGCCCCATTTCGTGAGCAATAGTAAAAATATCGTGCGTGGTTTTAGAATAGTTTAATAAAACGTATGGGTGAGTATCGTAAACGCAAACACTATAAGCGCCACTCCTTTTACCCTTTTTTTCATCTACGTCTATCCAGCGTTCTTGCTTTGCCCTTTTTAAAAGTTCAACGTAATCTTCGCCAAGTGGTTTAAGCCCTTCTATGCATAAATCATACGCCTCATCGTATTCTAAATTAAGTTCTGCATCTAAAACGGTAGATGCATAAATATCATATGGATAAAAATCTTTTATATTAGATTCTTTCTTTTTAATACGCATATACTCGTGCAAAAGGTTAAGATTTTTGTTAACGTATTCTAAAAGATTTTGATATACCTTAACGGGAACGTCTTCACTATTAAGAGCACTCGATATTGCGCTTTCATATCCCCTTGCTTTTGCAACAAACACGTCTTTTTTAACGCTTGCAGAGTAGGTTGCTGTTATTGTGTTTAGTAATGAACTATACGCCGAATAATATTTTTTAAAATATTTCCTTCTTAATGCCCTATCAGAACTATGCATAACTGCGCCATATCCACCATGGGTAATTTCTATACTTTCCCCTTTGTGTTTTATTTTACCAAGTGGTAAATCGGCATTGTCAATTTTTGTAAAAATATCTTTAAAAGAAGACAAAACTTCGCCAGATAAAGCCAAAACGTTTTCCGCCTCTTCACATAAAACGTGTTGTTTTTCTTTTAAAAGACATTTTATAAAATAATCGTATTCTTTTAACTTAGGATTAACTAAATAACTTTTTAACTTTTCTTCGGGTAAGGAAATAAGTTCTGGGGTTATAAAAGAAGATTCCGAAGAAATTTTAACGGCTAAACCTTGAATTTTTGAAAGTCTGCCAGAAGATTCTGATAAAGAAGTATCTATATCGTGTTTCATCATAGCGTAAACGTAAAGTTTATCTATAATTCTGGAAATTTCTTCTTGTTTTTTCATACAATTAAGAAATTCTTTTTCTTCGCCTAACTTTCCCCTAAACGCACCAAAGCCCTCAAAAGAAGACGCCAATAAAAAATCTTTTTCAAAGTCTTTTTCGCTATCGTAAATATCTTCTATCGCCCAATTTCTATCTAAACTCAAAATATACTCCGTTAATTTTTATTACTATGAATTGGAGCAGGCATTCTGCCACCCCTTGAAATAAATTTTTCGCAAGACTCACCGCTTACGCTCATAATAGGTGCTGTTCCTAAAAGTCCACCAAATTCCACCATGTCTCCAACCTTTTTGTTTGGAACGGGAATAACTCTAACTGCCGTGGTTTTGTTGTTTATCATACCTATTGCTGCTTCATCTGCAATTATACCACTTATTGTTGATGCCGGCGTATCCCCCGGAATTGCAACCATATCTATACCAACAGAGCAAACGGAAGTCATCGCTTCTAATTTGTCTAAACAGATTGCTCCGCTTTCTGCAGCCTTTATCATTCCTATATCTTCGCTGACAGGAATAAACGCACCAGATAGTCCACCAACCGAGCCACTTGCCATAACGCCACCCTTTTTAACGGCATCGTTAAGCATTGCCAAACAAGCCGTTGTTCCGTGTGCACCCACAGAAGATAAGCCCATTTCTTCTAAAATATGAGCAACACTATCACCCATAACAGGTGTTGGTGCTAAAGACAAGTCTACAATGCCAAATTGTGCACCAAGCCTTTTAGATGCTTCTTTTGCAATAAGTTCCCCTGCCCTTGTAATTTTAAAAGCGGTTTTTTTGATAACTTCTGCCATATCTAAAACGTCTAAATTAGAAGCAGATTTTAATGCGTGATGAACAACCCCCGGTCCAGAAACACCAACGTTTATTACCGTTTCCGCTTCTCCAACGCCGTGGAAAGCACCTGCCATAAATGGATTATCTTCTACAGCATTACAAAAAGCAACCAATTTAGCACAACCAAGTCCGCCAGAATCTTTAGTCATTTCTGCAGTCTTTTTAATAATTTCACCTAAAAGTTTAACTGCATCCATATTTATACCAGACTTTGAACTGCCAACGTTTATGCTTGAACACATACGTTCGGTTAAATAAAGGGCTTCTGGTATACTTTCAATAAAACTTTTTTCGTGAGCGGTCATACCCTTATGAACCAAAGCCGAATAGCCACCTAAAAAGTCAACCCCAACCGTTTTTGCGGCATTATCTAACGCCTTTGCAAGCACCGTTTCTTTTCCCATAAAAGATGCAGTAAGCATACTTGCAGGAGTAATAGAAACACGCTTGTTTATAATTGGAATTCCATATTCTTTTTCTAAATCGCTTGCGACCTTAACAATATTTTCTGCTTTTCTAACAATTTTTTCGTAGACAAGTTTAGATGTTTCTTCTGCCGTTTCTCTAATACAAGAAAGCAAAGAAATACCCATAGTTATAGTTCTAACGTCAAAATGCTCTTTCTCAACCATGTCAATGGTTTCCATTATTTCCTTTCTGTTAAGCATTTTTTCTCCTTAAATTTTATGCATTGCATTAAAAATATCTTCGTGTTGTACGTGAACGGAAACGCCAATTAAAGCGCCTGCTTCGGTTAAAATAACGGAAAGTTCTTTTAAAGATACAGATGCTCCTTCTAAATCGCAAAGCATAAGCATTGTAAAGTTTCCTTGCACTATGGTTTGGCTAATATCTTCGATATTAACGTTGTTTTCTGCTAAAATGGTGGAAACTTTTGCTATTATTCCAGATTTGTCTTTACCTATAACGGTTACTATTGCTTTCATATATTCTCCTCTTCTAATACGTTATAATTTATTAAAAAGTTACCTTGAGTAACAAACTCTACTTCTGCTTTTTCCTTAATTATTGGAAAATCTTTTTCGTAAAAAACAAAAACTTTTCTTTCAAAATAATCTTTTTTATACTTGTTCCATTCTAAAAACACAAGCGCCTTACAATCAACACCATCTTTAACAAACAACTTGCCATCGTTTTCTAAATACACCGCTGTAGAAGTTTCCCTTTTTGCCGTGCTTAAGTTATAACAAAATTTGTAGTACCTGTTTATTCTTCTAAAGGCAATAGACAAATAAATTATAGAAAAGATAGCAAAGGCAACGGTTATTGGGTAAAGAATAAGTTTTACCTTTGTTATGTCGGGCGAACGATAAGGGAGAGACCTATAATAGAGAAATAACCCAAGTGCTATTACAAAATAAACTAAAGCAACCATTAAATAAATTGCTAAAGCCTTTGCCCTTTGCTTTTTTGCTTTTAAAAATTCTTCCTGCTTAAAGTATTCCATCTTAAAACTTTTTATCCTTTCTTATAAGGGTCATTGCACCCTTTTCTACTTTATAAAGTTCGTATCTATCTTCAAACTCTGCCCAAACGAGATTTGGGTTTTTTGCAGAACGAAAATATTTTGGATATTGTTCTGCTTTTATTTTTATTTCAGTTTTTTGTTCTTCTATAAACTCTTCTTGTTTTTCAGATTCAACTTTTTTTACAATTTGAACGCCTGTGCGATTGCCTTTTCCCTTGCCCATCTTTCTAAAACTTATTAAAATTGCAAGTAAAATTGAACCGACAAGTAAAATGTAAAACCCGTATTTAACGTAGGATATGCTAAACCCACCTGCTAAATACGTTATAAGCCCAGCACCTGCGATAATTAAACTAACGTGAAGGTTTAAAAGTTTAAAAAACTTATATATCCCAACAAATATCGATTTTATGGCTTTAAAAATTATGCCTATAACTAATTTACTCTCTAAAAAAAACATATTCACCTTTTAAGAAAACAACCCAAAAATAAAATTATTAAAAGGTCTTAAGGTAAGCGACCACTCGCAAATAACACCTGCTACGTTATCTATTGTACATACCCCGTAAAGCCTGCTATCCGCACTATTTTCTCTGTTGTCGCCAAGATAAAAAACTTCTCCGTCTTCTAACTGCCAAATAGTCACTTCCGTTTCTTTAAGGGTTGTTCCTAAAGCATAAGGCTCATCTAAAAGTTGGCCGTTTAAATAAACGCCACCATCTTTAATTTCTACCGTGTCACCACAAAAGGCTATAGCCCTTTTTATTAAATCGTAATTTTTTACGTCACGAACAATAATAATATCTCCGTAATCTACCTTTGCATTTTTTAGGGCAACTAACTTATCATCGTCTTGAATAGTGCGTTCCATACTGTCACCATCAACGGAAACCAAAAAATAGCCCTTTGCACGCATTATTAAACTTGTAAGCAACACACTTGCCATAAAAACAATAAGCACCAAAAGTAAAACGGTAAAAAATCTACTTACCTTACTTTGCTTTTTAGTTGTCTTTTTATTTTCTAAATTTTCTTGTTCCATTTTAAACCCAAAGAATATTATTAACTAAATATTCGCCTTCTGCCGAAAAGGAAAGGGAATATAAATTTTCATAACTTTTTAAAATTCTGCCTTCTGCAGTTTTAAATTTCTCCATACCCAACCTAACGCTACACCAAACGTTGCCACCGTTAGATTTATAATAAGCCGTGTAATCTGTTATACCAAATTCCGTTTTAACAGATAGCGTTACGTTTAGAATCGTATGCTCCTTACTATAAAAGTCTAAAATTAGCATTGCATCTTCAGACGGAGTGTTTTTAGAAGTTAACACTTTTTTAGTGGTAAGTTTGTGTGAAGAATAAGCACCCATTATATCCATTGGGCCTTTTTTAATTACAGGCGCATAACTTGCCAAAAAATCTATATCTAAATTATTGCTAACGGAAAATATACTTTCCGAATTCTCTTCTCTCGTTGAAAAAATTATTTTACTTTTATTTGAAGGCATAAAATCTTCTGCATTAATTTTTTTGCTTAAAAGGTTAGAACTTATACTAAACCCGTTTTCGTAAAATGCCTTTGCAAAAATTAAAACGCTTTTAGAATAAGCATAAGGTTTAAAAGTAAACGTTGCTTCTTTTTCCTTTATGCAAACTTTTTTTGCACTTTCAAAAGTCCTTTCAAACGGATTATCTATTTCTTCTGAAAAGTAAACTACCACATCTTTAACGTTTTTGCCATCGAATTCGGTATTTATAACAATTTCGCCGTTTTTAACGGTTGCGGAAATTTTAGGCTCTTTAATAAAGGTTTTTCTTGTCGTTCTTAAAAAATTATTTAAAAAGACAAGCATATTGTTATAAGCAGATTGGCTTATACCACTTTCATAAGAAAGGGTAAAATCTATACAACTATACACGTCTTTAGAAATTCTTGCTATAGTATCGTCTGCCCTGTCTGGGTCAAACTCGCTATCTAAAAGGGCGGATAAAATTAGGGTTGGGCTTTTAACGTGGTTAGCATATGCTTGTGAATCTATACCGGCAATAAAAGCACACGCTTCGTCTGAAAAATCTGGCTCTAACGTGTTAGCATATTTATAAACGCCTTTATATGCAAGCCAACCTGCATTATTTAAAAACACGCAAGCGGAAATTTCTTGCTTGTTTGCAGCCAAACACCAAGCAGCATTAGCACCGTGCTTTACCCCAACAACACCAATACGGCTTTTACCACATTGTTCCCTTAAATATTCGTATGCGTAAAATAAAACTGCACCCCACTCGTACCAACAAGTGTTTTTAACGCTACCATTAACACCTAAAAGATTGTTTTTACTTTCTACAAAGTTTGCGTAAGAAATACTTTTTGGATAAACCGTGTATAACTTACTCTCTTCATTTTGCCCACCAAGGTCAACGGATAAAACTAAATACCCTTCTTTAGCAAATTTAATTGCCAACTCTTCTGATATCGGTAATTCTGGGTTAGAAGAAACCAAAATGGCAGGACCACCTTTAAAGTTTTCTTTTTTAGATAAAAGAGCCATAACTTCTACCCTTTCTCCGTTAACTTCCCTTCCGGCAATTTTTACGTAAGAAAGCATAACGCCGTCTATCGTTTTTTGAACGGCGGTTTTTGCTTTTACGGGAACTTCCGTATAAAAATTGCCCCAAATATTTGTGGGTGTTAGAATATTTACTGACATAAAACCCCTTTAGGTAAAAATTTTTGTCCTTAAAAAGGCATTTTTTGTTGATTTTTGCCTTTAAGTAATATATAATAGCACTTACCCTTTGCAAAAAGGGTGCACTTTTGACTATAAATATTAAGTTAATATATTATAATACAAGTAATATAATTTAGCAAGTATTTTTTTAAGGAGATGAAATGACCTTTTCTTTTTCTAAAGAATTTTCCGCATCTAATTACACTAATGTAGAAAATGCTTTTATAAAAGAATATCTCCCCCTTTGTTCGGGGCAAGCCGTTAAGGTATACCTTTACGGGCTTTTTGCTTGCCAAAATCCTAACTTCGATTTAACCTTAACAGAACTTGCAGAAGTGTTAAAAATTTCCGAAAATGAAATTTTAGATTGCTTTAAATTTTTAGAAGAGTTTGGGCTTTTAGGTCTTGTTTCATCTGACCCACTTTCAGTCACGTATTACCCTATAAAGCACTCTCAAGGCTCAAAACCAAGAAAAATTAAAGCGGAAAAATATACCGAGTTTACAAAGAGTTTGCAAGCGCTTATTCCTAACCGTATGATTGGTACTGCAGAGTATAGTGAATACTTTAACATTATGGAAACCTACTCAATAAAACCAGAAGCGAAGCTTATGATTGTTTCTTACTGCGTGGGCTTAAAAGGTCAAGAAATATCTTAC
>JAGBSS010000143.1 GCA_017631725.1 Clostridia bacterium
GTCTAAATTTATATGACAAACGTTTTGATTGTTACTATAAAAGCAATCTAACTCTCCGCCAATTTTTATAAAATTGTTATGCCCTTTAAAATGTTTTCCGTTAAAAAACTCTACTGCTCCTAAACTTCCGTTTAGTCTTGCGTTAATTGAACCAATAATTGTTATACTATCTTTAGTGCAAATAGCAAAAGATGGATAAGCCCCAAAATTTAATTCAACCACTTTTAAAACGGGTCGTGAAATTCCGTAATAAAATTTAGAAAATTTTTGATTGTTTTTACAATAAATCCAACCATCGCTTGTTAAACAATAATCTTGATTAAATACAGAAAACACGCCTTCAGTATTTTCGGGGAACTGCCCATTACATTGCAAACCTAATCCACTTTGTAATAAATTTTTACCTATAAAAAGCCCGTTGCACTTATGGGTGTTTTCTAAAAAATTAAAGTTATCTATGCATTTTATAGAAGTTTGCACCTTTTCTAAAACACTTTTCATTATATAAACACCCTGCCTTTAGTCGTAAAATTTTTAGGTTTTACAATTTCTTCTATACTTTCAATAAATCGTTTATGAAAGTTTACGCTTTCTGTAAAAGCGTGCACTATAAGACAATATTCCGCCGCCACGCCGTAAGCAATAACTCGCTCTGGAACGTCAGATTCTAAATACCCCGTTTTATCTTCTAAATTAAAATTAGACGGAGAATAACTATACCTAATTTTTTTTGCCTTTGATTTTGCAACTATATATTCAGGCTTATGAGCAAACGACACACTTTGGTTTTCTTCACCTAAAACGTCTATAATTTTAAGCGGATTATCACTTAAAGAAGAAAAATAAATTTTGCCATTTTCTTCAACAATTTCTTCTTCTTTAACAAGTGGAATATAAGAGCAAGCAAGTTCGTTTATAACAAGAGATGCACACCTTGTTAAAATATCAACCGTTTCTAATGCATCTTGCTCTACTTCGTTAGTTTCTAAATATTTAACGGCACACTCTTTTTTAAGCATAACGGCGGCAGTTTTTACCACAGATTTTATAGTCATAATATCTCCTTTAAAAAAATATGCCGAACAAAAAGTTCGGCATATCCCATAATAGTTTTTATAATTCGGTAATGCCCGAAATCATACCTTGTCCGTTAGGACGGGCACAGATTAAATCTGCATATTTAACAAGCGTTGCCGTGTAAACGGGTTTGCCTGCAATTTGTTTTAACACTTTGCCGTCTTCACCTTCAAGCCATTGCCAATCGCAAAGTTGATGCAAGGTAAAGTCTGCGGTGTTTAATAAATACATTGTGCCATCTGGACAGAATCTATCTGCAACGACAGGAATACCATTATAACTCATTGCCTTAAAACCGCCTGCAAGTTCTACCGTGTCAAAAGTTCTTTTTGTGGTAGAGAATAAGTTTTGAAGAGCACGGCGAACACCCCAAGAACAAACTATAAAGTTTACTGCACTTCCGCTTTGTTCTTCAATGGTGTCTAACGCTAATTGAATTTTAGATTCGGTAATTTCGCCTGCTTTATCTAAAACGTAAGGCTTTAACCACTTATGGGTGGTTTTAGAAAGACCGTATAGGCTATCTTGAGAACCAAATATTGCACCAAGACCTGTAATTTCATTGTTATAAGAGCCTTGAACGGTAATAATAGAATCTGCTGGAACAGCGCTAGAAGTAAGGTTTGCACCAGATACGGTAATAGTTTTAGTTTGTCTATCTACAGCAATAATTTTTCTGCCTTCTACACCGGAAATTAAGTTGCCGTCTGCCGTTCTAAAATCTATAACCATACCTTCCATAACGTTTTTAACGGAATTTAAAACAACGTCTTTATCTTTAACGGAAACAACTTTTGCAATAGTACCAGAACCATCGCCAAAAAGCATTCTGCCAAAGTTAAAACTACTTGCTTTTAAAAGACCTTCCATTTCAGCGTTTAACAAATTAACAAACGCACCTGCGTTGTTTTCAGATGCCCTTATTGCTTTATCGGAAATTTCAATAGTTCCATAAAGGTTTTTTAAAGTTACAACAAATTGTTCGTAATTGTTGCCAACTGCATCTGGAAGTTCACCATCTTCCGTACCTGCACCAATACCACCGTTTAATCCGTAAATTGCTAATTTTTTAACTTCTTTACCCCAAACGTCGTTTGTGCTTTTTTCAATAGCAGATAAAAGTGGATTTACTTTTCCATCTAATTGTTCTGAAATTGCATCTAAATATAATGATTTAAGCGCCTTATCTGCGCTATTAATAGTAATTGCCATAATTTCTCCTTAATTTATAAAATTTCTTTTGCAAGCATTCCTGCTTCTTTAATGGTTTTTGGCTTTGATGCAGGGGTTTTCACGCTAACTCCTACAGAATCTAAAAGCCTTGCACCACCTTTAGATGAAATTACCGATTGGAGATATTCTTTTAAAATTTCTTCTTTGTCTATTTCAGATTTCTCCGTATTGCCGATATTTTCTTTATTTTCTTCAGTCGGAACAATAGTTTTATCGCCTGAAATTGTGTTTTCTAATTCTTTAAGTCGCTGACAGCGTTTGGTAAATTCAGCTTGTAAAGAATTATAAGCGCCAAGTAGCGCATTTACGTCTTTAAACTTGCCGAGCGAGATCTTTTGTGTGCTTTCGCCATTGCCTTCTTCCGCCGCTGCGGGTTGCGACTCCACTATAATTTGTTCGTTAGTAAGTTCTTCCATAATTTCTCCTTTAATTAACCGTTTTAACGACAGTAAGTTTTTCCCTATGCTCTTTAACGTGCATAGAAAATCTGTCCTTTTCTTCTTTTGTTAAGTTGTCGTATTCACTTAAAACGTAGCGGGTATGCTCATCTATATGAATAGAGTGATCGTCTATCTCATCTGTTTTTAAATTACCCCTTTTAATTTTTAAGTTTTCTTTATACGCTTTATCTTCTTGTAATCTTGAAAGATTTTTTTTGCTATCTAAATCTTTATACCCTAAAAGATTA
>JAGBSS010000144.1 GCA_017631725.1 Clostridia bacterium
ATATTGATAGAATAAATTATTTATTAAACGTGAGGTAGTATGAAGGTAGAAGGAAGAAATTCGGTTTACGAATTAATTAAATCTGGCAAGGAAATTGAAAAGGTTTTAGTTCAAAAAGATTTAAAGGACGAGGCATCTAAACGCCTTATAAACGTTATTCGTTCACATAGGGTAAAAGTTCAACTTGTAGATAAATATATTATTGAAAAAGAAAGCACAACAAAACACAGTCAAGGTTTTATCGGTTTGGTTTCCGATTATGAATATTTCGATTTAGAAGATATTTTACAAGCAACGGAAAATAAAGATGGTTTTGTTGTAGTTTTAAACGAAATTATGGACCCACACAATTTAGGTAGTATTATAAGAGTTTGCGAGTGTGCAGGTGTAGATGGTATTGTTATTGGAAAAGATAGATGCGCCTCTGTCACCGACACTGTAATGAGAATATCAGAAGGGGCAGTAAATCACGTAAAAATTGCAAAAATCACCAATATTAATAGTTCAATCGAAAAATTAAAAGATAACGGCTATTGGGTTTATGGTGCAGAAGTTGGTGGCACGGAAATTTATAAGCAAGATTTAACAGGTAAAATTTGTCTTGTTATTGGTGGCGAAGATAGTGGTGTTAAAAAATTAACCAAAGAAAAATGTGATGGAATTATTTCAATTCCAATGTTTGGTAAGGTAAATTCCTTAAATGCATCAGTTGCTTGTGGAATTGCCGTTTATGAAGTAGTTCGCCAAAGAGGAAAAACCGAGTAAATGGATTATAACGAAATTAAAGATGAAGGCTTATGCCTAATGGCAAAGTCTGGCGATAATTTAGCCTATAATATTTTAGAAGAGAGATATAAAGGCTTAATTTTAAATTCTATAAGGTCAATTTTTGTTTTTAACGCAAGAAAAGGGGCTAACAGAGAAGATTTTTTTCAAGAAGCAAGGCTTGGATTTTTAAATGCAGTAAGAAACTATAATGCAACTACACCATTTTCTTCTTTTGCCAAACTTTGTGTTAATAGTGCAGTAATTTCCGCAATTAGAAAAAACAACAAAAAAGGTTCGGAAATTTTAAACTATTCTATATCTCTTTCCGCAGAAGAAGACGATAATATTGAAAAATCAGAACTTGTTATTTCTTCTATAATTGACCCAGAAACAGATTATATTAGAAAAGAAGACTTTAAAGAAACAACAAAAAAAGTTAAAGACGTGCTTTCAGATTTAGAGTTTAAAATTTTAGAACAGTATTTAAAAGGTAAAAATTATTTAGAAATTGCAAAAATTGTAAATAAAAACGAAAAAGCAATTGATAATGCAATTCAAAGAATTAGAAAAAAAATAAAAAATATTCTTTAGAGGGTAATTAATGTCTTATTTAGCATTGTATAGGAGATATAGACCTGTCGATTTTGAAAGTTTAATTGGGCAAGACTATATTGTAAGAACGCTTAAAAACCAAATATTAACTGATAAAATTGGTCACGCATATTTATTTACAGGCACAAGGGGTACGGGTAAAACCACAGTTGCCAAAATTTTTGCCAAGGCAATAAACTGCTTGTCTCCAAAAAACGGCTCTCCTTGTGGAGAATGTGAAGTATGTAAGGCTTTATTAGACCCATCTAATTTAGACGTTATTGAAATAGACGCAGCATCTAATAATGGTGTAAACGAAATAAGAGATTTAAGAGAAAAGGTTCAATATCCACCAGTAAATGGCAGATATAAAGTTTATATTGTAGACGAAGTTCATATGTTAACTTCTGCTGCATTTAACGCATTATTAAAAACCTTAGAAGAACCACCAAGGCACGCAGTATTTATTTTAGCAACGACCGAGGTGCATAAAATTCCTGCAACTATTCTTTCTCGTTGTATGCGTTTTGATTTTAAACTTGTTCCTACAAAACAAATTGCAGAACTTATCGCTTCTATTTACGATTCTGAAAACAAACAATACGAAAAAGAAGCCGTTTATGCAATTGCTTTAGCCGGTGAAGGGAGCGTAAGAGATGCACTTTCCGTTGCAGATATGGCAATGTCGTTTACGGAAGGCAAACTTTTATACGATGACGTAATGGAAGTTTTAGGTTCTACAAATGCTGAAAACTTTTCAAATTTTATTAATGCACTTTTAAAAGGAGATTCTGGCAAAGTACTTGAAATTGTCGACCTATTATCTTCTTCTGGAAAAAGCATAAGCGTTTTAAATAAAGATTTAATTGCATATATTAGAAACTTACTTGTTGTAAAAACTTGTTCTAATGCAAATTCTATTCTTTTATTACCAGAAGATAAATATTTAATGTTAAAGTCAATTTCAAGTGAAGTTTCAGAAGATAGATTAATTAGAATTTTAGGAATTTTTTCAGAAGTTGAAACAATATTAAAATATTCAACAACACCAAGAACGGTTTTTGAAACTGCGGCGGTTAAAGCATCTAAACCAGATGCCGATTACGATTTAGATGCACTTTTATCTCGCATTAAGCAATTAGAAGACAAAATAGAAAATGGTAATTTTAAAACTATCTCTAATAATGTAAAAGAGCAAAATGTTGTAGAAAATACCGAAAAAGTTGAGTTTAAAGATTTTGTTAACACGGATATTTCAGAAATTAAGGGTAAGTTGCTTTACAATTTAAGGACTTCTGGCTCTGAATTGCTTTGGAATATATTAAAAGAAACGGAAATTAGGAAATCTGGCTACGTTTTAACTATTTTAGTTTCAAATGAAACAGATGAAAATTACTTAAAAGCTGATAGCACGCAAAAAAGCATTGAAAGTGCATTAAAAGACTTTGGTAATTTTGAAATTAGTATAAAATCTTCTTACGTTAAGCAGGAAACGGAAGAAATAGATAAGGAAACGGAAAATATTAAAAAAATATTTGGCGATGATATTGTAATTATTAAAAATTAAAGGAGTTTTATTATGGCAGGTTATAGAGGTGGCTTCGGTGGAGGCTTTGGCGGTGGATTTGGTGGTGCAAACCAAATGCAAAATTTAATGAAACAAGCACAAAAAATGCAAGAGGAAATGCAACGTTCTCAACAAGAACTTGAAGAAGCAGAAATTGTTGGTTCTGCTGCTGGTGGTCTTGTAAAAGTGACAATGAACGCAAAAAAAGTTGTTTCTAATATCGAAATTTCACCTGATGCTGTTGATACAGAAGATATGTCTATGTTAGAAGATATTATTCTTGCAGCATTAAGCGATGGTTATTCTAAAGCCGATAAATTATACGAAGAAAAAATGGGCTCTTTTAAGGGGCTTGGATTATAATAAATGAAAGTTTTTATTGAACCAATTGGTAAACTTATAAACGAATTTTCTAAATTGCCGGGTGTTGGTGCTAAAACTGCACAAAGATACGCATATAAAGTGGTTAATATGTCTACTGAAGATGCCGTTAATTTTGCTAATGCTATTTTAAACGTGAAGGAAAACGTGCGTTATTGCAAAATTTGTGGCAATTTTTCAGAAGGGGATATTTGCGATATTTGTAAACTTCGTTCTACGGAAACCGTTTGCGTTGTTAAAGAACCTAAAGACGTTATTGCAATAGAAAAATTAAACGAATTTAACGGTGTATATCACGTTTTACATGGTACTATTTCTCCATTAGATGTAATAGGCCCTAACGATATCAACATTAAAGGTTTGCTTGAAAGAATATCTAAAGGCAACGTTAAAGAAGTTATTATGGCAACTAATCCAGACGTAGAAGGTGAAGCAACTGCTATGTATATTAGCACCTTAATTAAGCCATTAGGGATAAAAGTGACAAGGCTTTCACACG
>JAGBSS010000145.1 GCA_017631725.1 Clostridia bacterium
CTTTATAATCGTCTATTGCGGGAAGAGCGCCATGCCCAACCATAATAGACTCTGCACCCATATTAAACATTTCACGGAAGATTTTTATAGAAGTTTTATCCAATTCTTCTCTCGTCATAAAGTTTTCCGTCGTGCAAAAATGTGGATTTCTATCATCTAACGTATCATCAGGGAAAGATTTAACTGCAGCCGTTAGCCCACCCCTTCTTAAACCTTTTAAGTATGCACCACCAATTTTTATTACTAAATCTGGGTCAGAAGAAATTAAACGCACGTTTCCCGGTGGAGAGTTTGGGTTTAAAGAAAGATTTACCATTGGAGAAAAAGTGTAATCTATACCCGAAAGTTTAGAAATTTTCGCAGTTAAATAGCCGGCTTCTTCTACCAATTCGCTATCGTCACAAGCACCCCACGCCATTGGATGTGGCAAAATTTTAAGCCCCTTTATTGCACTACCAGGTCCAAACTCTACGTCTGCTGACACTATTAGCGGAAGTGGACAATATTTGTTTGCAAGTTCTTTATAATACTTAATTTTTTCAGCAGACATACCTGCAACAAAAATGCCACCCGGCTTAACGGTTTTAAACATTTCTTCTATAACCGTTGGGTCTGCTTTGTCTGAAATATCGACACACAAAAGTTGTGCACAAAGGTCTTCTAATGATAGCGAATCTATAATTTTATCGTAGTCCATAATGATCTCCAAGCATTAATTTTTTTTAATATTTAACCAAGATAAATATAGCATATAAAAACACACTTTTCAACACTTTTTTAAAAATTCTTGCTCTAAATTATGGCAAAAAAATACTAGTTTTAACCTGATAGTTTTTATTTTATTATTGACTTAAGCCTTTGTTAATTGTATAATGTTTTTAGTGCTATTTAGGAGTGAATTTATGCAAATTTTTACTATAAATTTAAAAGACTACTACCCTTTTTTAGGCAAAAACAATTTAGACCCAACAATAACTGCATATTTACCATATAACTTAAAAGAAATGGGTTGGGAAACAAGAAAACGCCCAACAATTATAGTTTGCCCGGGCGGTGGATACGGCTTTTGTTCGGAAAGAGAAGCAGAACCTATTGCACTAAAATACGTGGCAAATGGATTTAATGCTTTTGTTATAGATTATTCGGTTGCACCTGCACATTTCCCTACACAAGTAACGGAAATTGCCGCAACTTTAGAACTTATTTATGAAAACCAAAATAATTGGAATGTAGATACTAACAAAATTGCCATAATAGGTTTTTCGGCAGGCGGGCACCTTGCTGCTCACTATTCTAACGTGTATAACTGCGAAAAAGTAAGGCAATTTTTCCCAAATTCTAAACCGGTTAACGCAACAATTTTAAGTTATCCGGTAATTACTTCTAATTTAAGCCAAACCCACGTTGGTACAATTTTAAACGTTGCAGGCAAAACCCCAGAAACCGAACAAGAATTTAACTTTTTCTCTTGTGATAAGCAGGTTAGTAAAAACACTCCACCTACCTTTATTTGGCACACGGCAGAAGATGCCATTGTTCCTGTAGAGAACAGTTTGCTATATGCTTCTGCGCTTGCTAAAAACAAAGTTCCTTTCGAACTACATATTTACCCACTTGGTGTACACGGATTAAGTGTTTGTGATAGCACAGTTTATAACAAAGAACAACTATCCCAAGCAACGTCTTACAACAAAAATTGGTTAGAGCACTCTTTAAATTGGCTTAAACTCACCTTCCAATTAGACTAATTTCTATAAAAATATAAGAATAACTACTTAAAAAGCGAACCAATTTGGTTCGCCTTTTAATCTTCTAACCCTAAAACATAATCAGTTGTTTCATTAAAAAATTTTGCAAGAGCGATTATAGCACTTGCTGTTGGCTCGGTTTTCCCAAGTTCCCATTTTGCAATTGCAGATTGACTAATTTTAGTCTTTAAAGCAAGTTGCATTTGGCTTAAATTATGCGAAATTCTTAATTCCTTTAATTTTTCTTTAAATTCCATATTATTAGTATACACAAAACAAGTCTTAAAATACTTGACAAGTCATATAAGACTTGATACAATATTCATAAATTGCATACAGAGGAGAAAAATTTATGAAATGTCCTAAATGTGGAAGTGAAAATTGTC
>JAGBSS010000146.1 GCA_017631725.1 Clostridia bacterium
ATGCACTCAAGCGCGGTGAGGAAAAGGCGGTTCTTGTTAATTATTATGATGAGGCTTGTCCACCCATTGAAATACCGCTTGACAGCAGACTTTCACCGTCACAAAATGCTCAGCGTTACTATAAAAAATATTCTAAACAAAATCGCACTATAGATGCTCTTCTGCCACAAAAACAGCAAGCACAAGAACTTTTAAATTATTTAAACAGTTTATTAGAAAGTGTTGATTTAGCACTTACTGAAAACGATTTAATTAGTGTAAAGTTAGAAATGCAAGAAGGTAATTTGCTTGAAAAACCAAAAGAAAAAAACAATGCTAAAAAACAGGCAAATTGCGAGTTTAGGGTATATCAATTAAACGGGGCGGTATTGCGTGTTGGGAAAAACAATATTTCTAACGATAAACTTGTTAGCAGTTCTCAAAAAAATTCTCTTTGGTTTCACGTTAAAGACTATCACTCTTCTCACGCAGTTTTAGAAGGGGAAAGGTCGCAAGAAAACCTAATAATTTGTGCGGAGATTTGTGCCTATTTTTCTAAAGCGAGAGATGGTGGCAAAACGGACGTTGTTTACACGGAAATTAAAAACGTTAAAAAGCCACAGGGCGCAAAACCCGGTTTTGTAATATACAATAACTTTAAGTCTTTAACGGTAGAAGCGAAAAATCATCAAGAATTACTTAAAAGTAATTAAATTTAAGTTTTACGGCGTTAAAGCGTTGCATTTTATAAAATGATATGATAAAATAATTTGGATTTATTGTTTAGGAGATAAATATGAAGTATACTTTTGAAAAAGCTGAAAAAAGCACAGTAAAAATCACAATCAAACTTTCTGCAGAAGAATGGGCTGCGGCAATTGATGCTGCATATGAAAAGACCAAGGGTAGATATTCTATCCCAGGCTTTAGAAAAGGCAAAGTTCCTAAAAAGGTTTTAGAAGGAACTTATGGCCCTGCAATTTTCTTTGAAGATGCAATTAATTATGCATTCCCAAAATACTTTGGCGAAGTTTTAGATAAAGAACCTTCTATAGAGGTTATTGCTCAACCAGATTTAGACATTAAGAAAATCGATGAAAAGGGCATTACTATGGAAGCAATAGTTGCCGTTAAACCAGAAGTTGTTTTAGGCGACTATAAAGGTATAAAGTTCAACAAAGTAGAGTATAATGTTAAAGACGAAGATATCGAAGCAGATATTAAACGTCTTCAAGACAGAAATTCTCGCTTGGTAGAAGTTAGCGACCGTGCTGCACAAGATGGCGATACAGTTATTATCGACTACTCTGGTTCTGTAGATGGCGTTAAGTTCGAAGGTGGCACTGCTGAAAAACAAACTTTAGTTTTAGGTTCACACTCTTTCATCCCAGGTTTCGAAGAACAAGTAGTTGGTATGGCTATTGGCGAAGATAGAGATATTAACGTTAAATTCCCAGAACAATACCACGCAGAAAACTTAAAGGGTAAAGATGCTGTATTTGCAATTAAACTTCACGAAATTAAGGTTAGAGAATTGCCAGAAGTAAACGACGAGTTTATTAAAGAATCTACCGGTGCAGAAACTTTAGATGCATACAAGCAAGAAGTTAAGGAAAGACTTGAAAAGCAAAATCAAGACAGGGCAAACAGGGAAATAGAAGACGAAATCGTTAAAAAGATTACCGAAAATGCAACTGTAGAAATTCCAGATGCTTTAGTAGAAAATCAAGTAGACCGTATGGTTAAAGAAACCGAATATAGGCTTTCTTATCAAGGTCTTAAATTAGACGACTACTTAAAATATGCTGGCCAAACTATGGAAGAATATAGAAACGGCTACAAAAAACAAGCAGAAGAATTAGTTAAATCTCAACTTGTTATAGAAGCTATTATAGAAGCAGAAAAAATTGAAGCGACCGATAGCGACGTAGAAGAAAAAATTGCAGAAATGGCTAAAGCGCAAGGCAGAGAAGTGCCAGACGTTAAAAAGAATATGCAAGCAAGACAATTAGACTACTTTAAAAACGAAGTTATTATTAAAAAATTATTCGATTTGTTAAAAACTGCAAACGTAATCGAATAATAGGAGATAAAAAATGGATATTAAAAACACCGTAGTTCCTTACGTTGTAGAACAAACGGGCAAAGGGGAAAGAAGTTACGATATTTATTCTAGGCTTTTAGAAGATAGAATAATATTTTTAACGGGCGAAATTAACGATGCCGTTGCAGACATCG
>JAGBSS010000147.1 GCA_017631725.1 Clostridia bacterium
GAATATTTTTTAAGTTATTTAAGTCATTATGAAATAAATGGAAAGCAAGAAAGATGCACTGAAACCGGTAAAGCGAGAAAACTTTCCACTTTGCGTGCGTTTTATAAGCATTTTTATAACAAAAATGCCCTTCCTTCTAACACTCCAACCAAGGTTTCAATGCCTAAAATTCACGAAAAAGAGATAATTAGGTTAGATTCTAACGAAAATGTAGATGAAATTGGCGATATGTTATACGTTGTCGGCTCTGGAAAAGGGCTTTCAGACCGCCAAGCCGCATATCACGATGCAACTAAATTAAGAGATGTTGCCATTGTTACCCTATTTTTAGGCACAGGCATACGTATTAGTGAACTTGTAGGTTTAAATTTAGAAGATATCGATTTTAAAACAAGTTCTTTTGTTGTGACAAGAAAAGGCGGTAATCGTGCAGTATTATATTTTAATGACGACGTTTATAATGCCGTTAAAATGTATTACGATCAAAGGACTTTTGATAAAAACGTTTCTAAAGATGAAAAAGCCCTGTTTTTGTCTCTTCAAAACAAGAGAATTGCGGTTAGATCTGTTCAAAATTTGGTAAAAAAATATGCAAAAATAATCTCTCCCCTGAAGAAAATTACCCCACATAAGTTGCGTAGCACGTTTGGTACTAATCTTTACAGGCAAACCGGAGATATTTACGTTGTTGCAGATTGCTTGGGACATAAAGACGTTAATACAACAAAAAAACACTATGCAGCAATTACTGAAGATGAACGTAAAAAAGCAGCATCTTAATTAAAACTAACTTATATATAAAAAAATCCCGATTTGTTGTCGGTAGTTTTTTCTATTGAAGTAATTTTAATTGCAACAAAATCTTTATCGTTCTCTAAACATTTACCACAACTATCGCAAATTTTTTCTGGGTTTAAATCACAATAATCATCGTTTAATAAGTCTAAGTTTTCCATAATATTAATCCTTATTTAATTTTTTAATTAAATTTTTAAGAGCAATTTTGCAATGTTCGTACGTTATACCACCTTGCAAATAACCAATGTATGGTGGTTTTATAGGTGCATCGGCAGATAGTTCTATAGAAGAGCCTTGAACAAAACACCCTGCCGCCATTATAACTTGGTCTTCATACCCCGGCATTTCCCATGGTAGCGCTAAAACGTGGCTATCAATTGGTGAATTTTCTTGAATAGTTTGAATAAAAGATATCAATTCTTGGCTATTATTAAACTTAATTGCCCTTATAATGTCACACGGCATAACGTTTTCTTCTGGAGACGTTTCATATCCTAAACTTTTTAAGACAGCACCAAATAATAAAGAACCTTTTAATGCTTGAATTGTCACGTGTGGCGCTAAAAATAAGCCGTGATAATAATATTGATATCCATACGCATAAGAACCCACTTCCCCAGCAATCGAAGGTGCTGTAAGCCTGTTTAAAACCATATTAACGTATTTTTCATCGCCGACAACATATCCGCCTGTTGGAGCAATGCCACCGCCGATATTTTTTATCATAGAACCTGCTAAAATGTTTACCCCAACTTCTATTGCTTCTTTTTTATCTACAAATTCGCCGTAGCAATTATCTAACATAATACAACCGTTAAACCCTAAATTTCTTAAGAATTTAACAAGTTTTTCAATTTTTTCAATACTTAAAGCATCTCTCCACTCGTATCCGCGAGAACGTTGCAAATAAACCATTTTTGGCGTGGTTTTTTCCAAGTAATTTTTTATAGAGTTATAGTCAAAATCTCCATCAATTAAATTTATTGCATCAAATTTAACACCAAATTCTTCTAAAGAACCGTTATCTTTAC
>JAGBSS010000148.1 GCA_017631725.1 Clostridia bacterium
CAAGCTTATATTTCCGTTTCAAAAGGCACCAGAATAGAGTTTAAGTTATCTAACAAAAAATCTAACGAAGAAATGCTAAAAACGGTAAAAGCATTTTTAAATTTGGCAGATTCTTTGTAGTATAAAGTTAGCAGTAAAGCATAATGCAAAAAAAACGATAAAATTTTTTGTTTAATTAACAAAAAATTAAAAAAATTATTGCTTTTTTTATGCTTTTAGTATATACTTATTTAGAATAAAAATATAATTGGCATATTTTTTGGAGATTATCGCATGAAAAAAAGATTTATTGCAATCGTGTCGTTTATTTTATCATTAATAACGGTTCTTTCCGTTTCCGGTTGCAAAATTATAACTACCGATAAAGAAAGGGATAATAATCAAGTGGTGGCAACTGTTTCTATTTCGAAAGATGCACCTAAAGATAAAATCCTTAAAAACGAAATGACCATAGCATATATGAACTACGGTTATTACTACGTTTATAGTGGTCAATCTACTGTAAGCGATATTTTCGATATTATTATAGATAATCTTGTTAATACAAGGATTATGATTCAAAACGCAATTAGCGAAGTAGATGAAGACCCTAACTTTGAAACCAAAAACGCTGGCTACGACAAGTGGGACGTTAAAAGGTATTTAACCATAGAAGATAAAGAGTTAGATGAAAACGGAAACATTAAAAACGAAGATACTTTTGTTTTAAGTGAAGCTAGCAATGCGTTATACGAAACTTTAGTTTTAATTAACGACTTAATTGAAAGTTACGAGAAAGCAGAAGATCCAAACTTACAAGACACCGTTACTGCTCCTGTTAGAACTGCTCCTACAAGTGCAGAAGTAGACACCACCGTTTCAGACGTGGAAAAATTTAACTACATTAAAAAAGGCATTGAAAAGGGCGAAATTGGTTCTGCAAGGTTAGAAGCATATAACAAATTTGTAAAAGAACTTGAACGTGCAGGTTTACTTGGTGATGAATTCGATGGGGCAGATTTAACCACAAGCCAATATTTTAAAGAAAACGAAAAAATTAGGTTAGAAAACATATTTATAGAAAAATATCAAAAGGGCATACAAAAATCTATCCGTGAGAGCGTTACCTTTAACGATTTACTCGATAGATATAAAGAAATGTACAACGCACAAGTTGGTAAATTTGAAAATGAAAAAGATTTCTCAAGTGCAATTTCTTCTGCATACGCACAAAGCCCAATAGTATATAGTCCATATTCTGGCTACGGCTATGTTTATAACCTTTTACTTGGCGCAGATGAAGTTCAATTAGCTATTATAGAAGGTCTTAAAGGCAACTCTGAAAACTTTAAAAAACAAAGAAAAGATATTTTAGCATCTACTGTTGCTGTTGATCAACGTGGTAGTTGGATAACATCTGGCTATGATTACGACGAATCTTTAAATACTTTTACAGGCGATTATACTTTAGTTAAAGATGCAGTAAACTCACTTGCATATAAAGGTACTGTAGAAATTTTAAAAGCAAAAACCGATAAAGAAGCAGGCGAATATAGGGTAGATCCAACCGTTTACAATTTAGAAGGCTTTGTTGAAATGATGGACACCTATCTCTTTGGTTCTGTGCAAACAAACGATGCAGACGTTAATAGTGATATTAACTGGTATAGAAAAGTTACTCTTCCAGCAAACTCTGCAGATGAATACGATGCAAAAATTGGTGAACTTTTATTTGCATATTCTACCGATGCAGGCTCACTTAACACTTATAAAGGTTACGTAATTACACCTAACCCATCTGAAAGTGGTTCTGAAACCTTTGTAGAAGAATTTGCAAAAGCAGGCAGAGAACTTTTAAAAATGGGTGGCAACAGTTATATGATAGTTGCAACAAAATTTGGCTATCACGTAATGTTCTATTCACAAGCACTTGGTATAGACGTTAACTATGATACTTTAGTTGCTTACTTAAATGCAACCAACGGCTTAAATGAAGATATAACCTATTGGCAAGGCAAGTATAACGAAATTCTTGCAAATTGGGACGATTTTGATGATGCAGACAACTATTTATATTTAATGCAAAACTTATATTCTTCAACTCTTGTAGAAAATTCTATTAAAGAAAAAGAAGCATCTATCGTAAACAAATATCGTCATGATACCGATTACGTTGTAATTTACGAAAGCAGATTTGCTGACCTTAAAAAAGCGTAAACAACAATAAAAAAACGTAAAGGCAGAACACGTGGTGTTTTGCCTTTTATTTAGAAAAATGCTTTTATTTTTAGATACGGAAACAACGGGGCTTGCACCCGGTAATATTTGCCAACTCTCCTACGTTATGCAATCGGATAGTGGTGTGATCGCAAAAAATATGTTTTTTGAGGTAGACCACGTACCTAA
>JAGBSS010000149.1 GCA_017631725.1 Clostridia bacterium
AAAATGTAGTTGCTTTTATATTTTTTTTATGTTAAAATTATTAGCGATAAACATGATATATTAAGGAGTGCATATAAATGCCTAACATTAAATCAGCAAAGAAAAGAGTTTTAGTAAACAATAAAAAAGCAGAACAAAACAAAGCTATTCGCTCTGAATTTAGAACAGCTATTAAAAAGGTAGATGCTTTAATTAAAGAAGGCAATCTTGAAGAAGCAAAGGTTGCTTTATCTGCTGCATTCTCCGTTATTGACGGTGCTGCAAGCAAAAACATCATTCACAAGTCTAATGCAGACAACAAGAAATCTCGTCTTGCTAAAAGGCTTGCTAATGCAGAAAAAGCAAAAGCAGAATAATTTATATTATTTAAAAAAAACACCAACTTTTTAGTTGGTGTTTTTATTTTTTTTATTTTAGCCTTTAAATATGCTTATCATATCTTTTGGAATAAAATCGTCTACAGAATAATTTTTAAATTGAAAATTTTCCCCATCGAAAATTGCCGTAGAATAAGATGCATTTGTTGCCCAAGGCAATTCATCTGCCCTATCGGGGAACAAGCCTATAATATTAGCAAAAAAAGCCCTTATAACTCCGCCGTGAACAAAAACTAAAACCTTTTCGCCTTTATGTTTCTTTGCAATTAAAGTAAGTTCTTTTTCTACCCTTTCTAAAACTTCTTTAACACTTTCTCCGTTAGGAGATCTAAAAGTTCCAAAGTTTTCTTTCCAATTTTTGGTATATTCATCGCCGTAATTATTATTTATTTCTTCAAAAGAAACTCCTTCCCAATCGCCCATATGCATTTCACGAAGATTTTCAGAAGTTGTTATAGGAAGGTTATAAATCTTTGCGGTTTCTTTTGCCGTTTGATATGCCCTTTTTAAATCGCTTGAATAAATTGCCGACACGCCCAAATCTTTAACCGCATTGGCCGTTATTTTAGCTTGAGTGATACCTAATTCGGTAAGCTCTGGGTCAGAATGCCCTGCCATTATATTATTTACGTTTGCCACACTTTGTCCGTGGCGCACTAAATATAATTCGGTTAAAACTTGCATTAAATTCTCCTTAAAAGGTCAATTGCTTGCTCCCTATCAGAGTGATTAAACACGGTGCTACCCGCAACTAAAACGTTTGCGCCAGCTTCTTTTACCGCTTTTGCGTTTTCTAAAGTTACACCACCATCAATTTCTAAATCTATGTCTTTACCCGTAGAATCGATAAGTGCTTTTGCTTGTTTTAATTTTTCTAAAACTTCTGGAATAAACTTTTGACCGCCAAAACCTGGGTATACACTCATTAATAAAACCATATCGCAAAGTTCTATGCAATCTTTTAAAGTAGAAACGGGTGTGTTTGGGTTTATAACCGCACCACACTTAACCCCTAAAGACTTAATTGCCTTTAAAGTGTCGCTTAACCTATCCTTGCAAGCTTCTTGATGAATTGTTATAATATCTGCCCCTGCATTTGCAAATGCTTCTATATATTTCCAAGGTTCAACAATCATTAAATGAGTATCAAAAACAAGATCAGAACACTTTCTTATATCTTTAACAAATTTTGGGCCAAAATTTATATTTGGAACAAAAACACCATCCATAACGTCTATATGAACGTAATCTGCCCCTGAAAGTTTTAAAGAGTTTAATTCTCTATCCATTATAGAATAATCTG
>JAGBSS010000150.1 GCA_017631725.1 Clostridia bacterium
TAGAACACCTTTTTTAGCAGGGGATATAGAACGGCATATTTTAAATAAAAAGTCTTTAAATTTATCTTTCCACCTTTCTAGCGTTAAAAAGAGATATAAACAAATAATTTTAGGCTGTACCCACTATGAATTGATAAAAAACGAAATTATCGACCACTTAAAACCACTTGAAATTTTAAGTGGAACACAGTATTGCGTAAATAAAATTAAAAATTATTATAATTTAAAAAACAATGCCTTTTGTGAGCAAAACAATATATATTTTATAGGAAAATATGCTTTTTATAACTCTAAAGTTTTTTATAGTGTGGTTAAAAGCAAGTTTGATATGACAAAAAAATAAAAAAATATTGAAAAAATTTTATAAAAGTGGTTGACAGTGGTTAATTAGTGTGATAGAATCATATTGCATAAAATATAGGGGTATTGTATTTTAATGTCTGCAAAAAATTACGTGCATCAATTAGATGCTAAAAACAGAATGAGAATTCCGGCAAAACTGCGTGAAGAACTTGGGCAGAACTATTCTGTCACGGTTGGTTCAGGTGGTTGTTTGGTCGTTTATTCACAATCTCAAATGGCAGAATTAAAATCAACTTTAAAAAACATTAACCCTTATAAGGAAAATCAAGTAAAAGCAGCAAGGTTTATTTTATATAACACCTTTGAACCAGAAGAGGACAAGCAAGGCAGAATTCTTTTACCAGAAAATTTAAGGAAATATGCTAAAATTCAAAAAAACGTTATAGTGTTTAAAGGTCCATCTTCGGTGGAAATTTGGGCAGAAGAAGTTTGGAACGATTATTTTAACGACGTAAACTTTAACGATTTAGCCTCTGCTTGGGAAGAACTTAAAAACAATGGCTAATTTTGTTCACGTTCCCGTTTTAGAAACGGAGACAATACAAGGGCTTAACGTAAAAGCGGGTGGAATTTATTTTGACGGAACGCTTGGCGGGGCAGGGCACTCTTACCAAATTTTAAAAAATTCATCGCCAAACGGCAAACTTGTGGCAACCGATTTAGACGTTTATGCAATAGAACGTGCAAAGGACAGGCTCAAAGAGTTTAACGGTAGATTCACCGTTGTAAAAGATAATTTTAAAAACTTTAAAAATATTAAAGAACAACTTGAAATTTCTGGCTTTGATGGAATTTTGCTTGACCTTGGTGTTTCAAGTTTTCAGTTAGATGATAAAGATAGGGGTTTTTCTTATCTTGCAGATGATAAAGAACTTGATATGCGTATGGACAGGTCGCAAAGCCTATCTGCAAAACAAATTGTAAACGAATATTCACTAACAGAACTAAAAAACATTTTAGCCGACTATGGTGAAGAAAAATTTGCCTTTCAAATTGCAAAAAATATTGTAGAAAAAAGGCAACTTTCCCCAATAAATACCGTGGGGGACTTAAATAAAATAATATTTGATACAATTCCTAAAAAGTTTCAGGTAAACGGGCATCCGGCTAAAAAAACTTTTCAGGCAATAAGAATAGAAGTTAACGGAGAGTTAAATCGTTTAAAAGAAGCCATTATAGATATGGTTCACGGCTTAAACGTTGGTGGAAGAATTGCAATAATTACCTTTCACTCTTTAGAAGACAGTATAGTTAAGCAAGTTTTTAAAGATTTAGAAACTGCTTGCACTTGTCCTAAATCTTTCCCCGTATGTGTGTGTGGAAAGAAAAAGGAA
>JAGBSS010000151.1 GCA_017631725.1 Clostridia bacterium
TCCCCAATCCCCAAATAATTGATTCATACAAATTATATATAAAGATAATTAACTGAAATTTCTTAATATCAAAATAAATTTCATAATTATACTTAAAAATTAATTTTATAAATAAAATATTTTATCAAGAAAAATTTTTAAAAAGTATTGCAAATATTGATTTTTTATGATAAAATTGTTGTAACTAATAGTATCTTTGGGGTATTTTTGCCTTTTTTGGTAAAAAGTCCAGAAAATTAGTTAAAAAAGCAATAAATTCCGTAATAGCGGAATAGGAGGTATTATCACATGAATAGTTTAAAAAACTATGAAACACCCGAAGTGCAAGTAGTAATGTTTTCAGTAGAAGACGTTGTTCTTGCAAGCGGAGCAGACGCAAAGGGCGGTTGGGCAACAGACACCTATGTTGGAGACTCAACTAACAACCCCTACTAGGAGGGAACGATAATGTCAAAACGTTTCAGTCTTAAAAAGGTTGCTATAACACTCTTATCTGCATTATTCGTTTTATGTGCATCTTTTGGTATCGTAAGTGCTAAAAATGCAAACACCGTAAAAGCAGATGAAGTTGTAGCATTCCAAATGTTAGATGGTGCCGATTTACGTTTAGATGCAGAAAATAACGGTCTTCGTTTTGCTGCAACTGTTCCTTCTGATTATGTAGAAGGCGACACATATAGAATGTTGTTCGTTCCTGCTTCTTGGATTAAAGATGTGGAAATTCCAAATGGCGACTATATCGCATATTTAGAAGAAACATATCCTAAACAAGAACTTGCAATTGCTCCATTACACCCAATCACCTGGGCGGAAGAAAGCGTAGCTGGCTTTGAAGAAGGCAAGCGTTATTTCCTTGGTGCCATTACGGACATTAAATACGAAAACTTAAACAGGGATTTCTTTGCTATTGCTTATAGAACTAACGGCGAAGTTAGGGAATATGCAACATTCAACGAAGGCCAAAACGTACGTTCAGTATTCTACATTGCATCTGCATATGCAGGCGTATTCGAAGCTGATACCGATTCAGCTAAAATTGTAGATAACTTTATCGTAAGCGCAATCAACCAAAAAGCAGGCGTAGCAGAAGCAGATAAACTCAATGCAGTATCTTACGATTTAAGCATTGCAGGCTCTGACACTATAAAAATCGGCGAAACTGCATCTTATGCAGTAGCAGGTACTGTTGGCGGCGTAAGCATCTCTTCTTTAAATGCAATCGTTTCTTACTCTGTAGAAGGAAATGGCGCATCTATCTCTGCCGATGGTGTTCTTTCTGTTTCAGAAGAAGGCACAGTAACTGTTAAAGCATTTGTTTTAGGTCAAGAATTAACTAAAGTTGTTACAATTGACGTTGTTAAAGAAAGTATCGTAGAAAACGGCGTTGTAGCATATGCATCTAAAACTGATGATTCAGGCAATATCGTTTCTAACGACTTTACTTATGCAGTAGAAGGCGAAGTAATTTCAGTAAAAATTGGCGACGCAGCTGTTGCTTACACATTTGAAAATGGTGTTGTAACAATTGCTTCAGACACATTAAAAGCAAACGCAGGTTCTGGTAAAGTAATTACCATTGCAACCTCTGCTAAAGATTACGTTTTAAATACAACAATCGCAACATTTGCTATTACCAAGTTTACCGATATTTCTAACTGCTCTATAGGCAACGCTCTTGCTCCATACAAAATTGCAGGTGGTGCTGTTCAAGGTGCAAAACTTAATGAAGTTGGTCACAGGTTTACCGGTTATTTCGTATTATTAAATGATATCGATGGTAATGGTCAAATTCTTAACGGTGGTAACCCAACTAACGGCGCAACCGCTGCACCTTGTGTTTATGGTTTACAAGGTACAATTAATGGTTTAGGTCACACCATTTCTAACTTTACCATTGGTGGCGGTTCAGCTGCATGGTGCTATGCATTTGATTATGCAGAAACAGGTTCTTCTTTAGAAAACATCAGTTTGGTAGACTTTACTACTGTTGGCTATTCAGAAGGTTTATTCTGTGCTGCTCCACGTGCATGGGTAACTAACGTATATATCGAATGCACTCCAGGTAGCAACTATGGTATTTTTGGTAACGGTGCTTTATATACTTCTGCTTATACAAACGTAACTATAGTACTAAAGACAGGCTCTGCAACCGCTGCTAAAATTTCTCACGGCGTTGCTAACGACTTCCGTGGCTTTAAAAATTGTAAACTTATTACAGATTACCCTGTAGAACAATCATTAATTGATGCTGGATTAAAAGTGCTT
This sequence comes from Clostridia bacterium, assembly GCA_017631725.1. Classification (GTDB taxonomy): domain Bacteria; phylum Bacillota; class Clostridia; order Christensenellales; family Borkfalkiaceae; genus UBA1259. The sequence continues at coordinate 2,266 of JAGBSS010000151.1, forward strand.
AGCCTAACTGACAACTCTATCGAATCAGTTGTTATAGAAGGTCAAGACGCCCTTGTAAACTTTTTAGGTGCAACCCAAGTTTACTTAAATGGTAAATCTATTTTAAATGAAATTATAACCACTGAAGAAGGCTTTATCGTTCCTGCAAAATATGTAGCATATGGCACTAAATTAACCGCTGTTTCTGCATCTAATGCAAAAGTTATAACTTTAGCAAAAGAAACGGTAACGGTAAACGGCGTTGTAGCATATGGTTCTAAAACAGACGATGTAGGTAATATTATTGATAACGACTTTACTTATGAAGTAGCAGGCGAAGTAAGCGCAGTCAAGATAGGTGACTCTTCAGTAGAATATACTGTAGCAGAAGGCGTAGTAACTATCGCAGCAA
>JAGBSS010000013.1 GCA_017631725.1 Clostridia bacterium
GTACCTTTGGACTTTTCGTACGCTTCGTTGGGTTCAAGACCTTTCTTAATAAAGTCGGTCATCTTGCCAAGTGATACGAATTCGTATCCGATAACTTCGTCGTTTTCGTCAAGAGCCATTTTCGTGCAGTAACCTTCGGTCATTTCAAGGTATCTTACGCCCTTTGCCTTAGTACCATACATAGTACCAACCATTGAACGTTCGCCTTTACCAAGGTCTTCCATACCAGCACCGATTACCAAACCGTCTTCCGAGAAAGCCGATTGTGAACGGCCGTATACGATTTGCAAGAAAAGTTCTCTCATTGCCGTATTGATTGCATCGCAAACAAGGTCGGTATTTAAAGCTTCTAATAAGGTTTTACCTGGAAGAATTTCTGATGCCATTGCTGCAGAGTGAGTCATACCAGAACAACCAATGGTTTCTACCAATGCTTCTTCTATAATACCATCTTTTACGTTTAAAGAAAGTTTACATGCGCCTTGTTGTGGTGCACACCAGCCTACACCGTGCGTATATGCGGAAATATCTTTAATTTCCTTTGCTTGCACCCATTTTCCTTCTTCTGGAATTGGAGCAGGTCCGTGATGTGGGCCTTTGCATACGCAGGTCATTTCTTTTACTTCTGTTGAATACTGCATAATATTGTCCTCCGAATATCATTTTTAACTTTTAAAGTATACCATATACCCTTTATTTCAAGCAATGGTTTTTATCTACTTTTTTGCTATTTTTTTCTATTTTAGGCTTTTTTCTAAATTTCTTTTATAATTAAACAGGTATTGTTGCAAAAATCCCGAGTTTTGGCTAAATCTGTCCGTGAAATATTTAGAAATTTTTACTGTGTTTGTTTCATTGCCATTAAAGTTTTCGATATACACCTTTTTTAACCAAGTATCAACGGGAAAACTACCCGTTCTCGAAAAGGCGAAAAGCATAACGCAATCTGCCACCTTTGGCCCTACCCCTTTTATTTTTAAAAGTTCGGCTTTAAGGTCGCAATCGGACAGGGTTTTTAATTGGTTTAAATCTAATCCGTTTTTTAATAAAATGGCAAGGTTTAAAACGTATTCTGCACGATAGCCAAGCCCAAAACTTTTAAGAGTGGATATATTTAGGTTTGAAATAGCATTGTAATTAGGAAATGCAAAATATTTTTCACCCATAAACTCTTTTTCTTCACCAAAAGAAAAACATAGTTTTTCTATAGTGCTTTTTATTCTTGGAATATTGTTGTTTTGCGATATGATAAATGAAAACAAAGTTTCCGCTAAATCTTGCTTTAAAATTCTTATTCCTTTGCCTAAATTTACGCTCGTTTTTATAATTTCTTCTTGGCTTTTTTCAAGGGTTAAAACTATACTTTCATAGTCTCTTTTTATGTCAAAAAAGTTTAAAAAATACCCCTCTTCATCTCCGTTTTCAACGTGCAAAAATGTGGTAGAATTCTCCTCAAAAACATAGCAAGCATGACCGCCAGAAATGACAAAATAACCCTTTTTAAAAGGGCGAAATCTAAAGATTTGACCGCACTCTAACGTGTCTTTTATATTGAAATATTTTGAAGGAAATTGTAATATTTTCATAAAAAATTTTATAAAAAAACGGGTTTAATTTAACCCGTTTTTAGTAATTTATTTTGCGTATACGCTTACTTTTTTATCGTCTTTTCCCATTCTTTCGAATTTAACTACTCCGTCGATTAAAGCGTAAATTGTGTAATCGCTACCAAGACCTACGTTGTTGCCTGGGTGGATTTTTGTTCCACGTTGACGAACGATAATTCCGCCAGCGCTTACTGCTTGACCATCGTTAACTTTTATGCCAAGACGTTTTGCATTACTATCTCTACCGTTTTTGGTACTACCACCGCCCTTGTGGTGAGCGAATAAATTAATAAAAAACATACCCTATACCCTCCTATTCAGCGGCTTCTGCAGTTTCTGCAGGTGCTTCTGCTTTTACAGCTTTTTTAGTTGCTTTTTTGCAGATTTCAAGAATTTTTACAGAAGTGAAAGGTTGACGATGACCTTGTTTCTTTCTTTCATTCTTTTTAGCCTTGTACTTGAAAACGATAATTTTCTTTTCTTTGCCTTGTGCTA
>JAGBSS010000152.1 GCA_017631725.1 Clostridia bacterium
CAAAATTTTTATTTAAAATTATGTAGAAAATGAAAATAAGATTGACAAAATAAAATAATACGTGTATAATTACTTAATAGTTTATTATTACATAGGTAAAGTATGAGAAATTTTTTTACTAGCGAAAGTGTGACTTGTGGTCACCCAGATAAAGTGTGTGATAGAATATCAGACGCAATTTTAGACGAATATTTAATTCAAGACCCAACTTCAAGGGTGGCTTGTGAAACTATCGCAACGTCTAACCTTGTTTTAGTTATGGGTGAAATAACATCTAAAGCAAAGGTTAACGTAGAAAGCGTTGTTAGAAAAACCGTTGCTGAAATTGGGTGTTTAGACCCTGAAACAGGCTTTGATGCAAATAGTTTACAAGTTATTTCTAAACTTAATGCTCAAAGTGCAGATATTGCTTTGGGTGTTGACAATTCTTTAGAAGCAAAAGATGATTCTTTAGATAAATACGATAAAATTGGTGCAGGTGATCAAGGAATAATGTTTGGCTATGCTTGTAGCGAAACGGAAGAACTTATGCCACTTCCTATAACTTTAGCACACAGACTTTGCAAAAAGTTAGAAGAAGTTAGAAAAAACGGTCTTTTAAAATATCTCCGTCCAGATGGCAAGGGTCAAGTCACCGTAGAATATTTTGGCAAAACTCCCGTTAGAATTGAAGCGGTGGTTTTATCTTCTCAGCATGACAAAACTATTTCTACCGAAAAGTTAAGAGAAGATTTGAAAAAATACGTTATAGACGAAGTTATGCCTAAAGAATATTTAGATGAAAACACAAAGTTTTATATCAACCCAACGGGTAGGTTTGAAATTGGTGGACCGGCAGGCGATTCCGGTTTAACGGGTAGAAAGATAATTGTTGATACATACGGCGGTTCTTGCCCACATGGTGGTGGGGCGTTTAGTGGTAAAGACTCTACTAAAGTAGACCGCTCTGCAACCTATATGGCAAGGTACGTATGCAAAAACCTTGTTAAAGCAGGTTTATGTAAAGAGTGTCAAATTCAACTTGCTTATGCTATAGGTGTTGCTCGCCCTGTTTCGGTTAGAGTAAACGCATTTGGCACTGGTGTGCTAAAAGATGAACAACTTGAAGAAATTGTTGTTAAAGAATTTGACTTACGCCCAGCCGCAATTATAGAAAAATTAGGTTTAAGATTGCCTGTATTTAAACAAACGTCTTCTTATGGACATTTTGGCAACGAAAATTTCCCTTGGGAAAAAACTGACAGGGTAGAAAGTCTTAAAAAATATTTAAAATAATGGGATTAAAAGAGAAATTTAAGCAATTTATCGATAAATCTTTGTATTATCCGAAATGGACTTGCAACGTTTGTGGTGAAGAAATTTTTAGCGACGATTATTTTTGTCCAAACTGCAAAAGTCAATTATCTTTTATTAGTGGTCCAATTTGCGACCATTGTGGAAGGATAACTTTAGTCCCTGAAAATTATTGTCACACGTGTAAGGGTAGGCTTGTTTCTACAGAGAAAGCAAGAAGTGTTTTCGATTATAAGCCACCGATAAGTTCTTTAATTAAAGGGTTTAAATACGATAACAAACGATATTTACTTGAATTTTTTGCAAAAGAACTTTCTTTTTTGTATTTTAAGTATTTTTACGATTGCGAAGTTATAACTTTTGTTCCAATGACGTTAAAATCGGAAAAGGAAAGGGAATATAATCAGTCTCGCTTGTTGGCTGAAAGGCTATCTGAAATTGTTAAAACACCTTGTTTAGCACTTTTTGAAAAGGTTAAAGAAACACAAAGACAAGCAACCTTAAATAGAGAGGAGCGACTTAAAAATTTAAAAGGTGCTTTTAGGTTAATTTCAAGAAAGCAAGTTAAAGAAAAAAGAATTTTAATCGTTGACGACGTATCTACAACGGGTACAACGGCAGAGATTTTAGCACAAATCCTAAACAAGGCCAAGGCAAAATCTGTTTGTCTTTTAACCCTCGCAAGTGTGTCAACGCTAAATTTAGAAAACCTGTAAAGGAGTGAAAAATGGGTTTATTTACTTATCTTCTCGGTGGAGAAACGAGAAAAAACTTAAAAAAGACAAATAAAATTGCAGATGAAGTTTTAGCACTTCAATCTAAATACGAGCAATTTTCTGATGAGGAGTTAAGGGAACAAACGTCTGTTTTGAAAAACAGGCTTAAAAATGGCGAAACGTTAGATGATATTTTAGTAGATGCTTTTGCCGTTGTTAGAGAAGCCGCTTGGCGTGTGTTAAAAATGCGCCATTACAAGGTTCAAATTATCGGTGGTATATGTTTACATCAAGGTAGAGTAGCAGAAATGAGAACAGGTGAAGGTAAAACCTTGGTTGCAACTCTTCCCGCATATTTAAACGCATTAACCGGTCTTGGCGTTCACATTGTTACAGTAAACGATTATCTTGCA
>JAGBSS010000153.1 GCA_017631725.1 Clostridia bacterium
AATAGGTTGTTTTCCAACTGTTGCAACATCATTTTTTATTCCATATCTTATTCCGTCTATTACGGTGTAAATATATCCGTCATCTGCCACGTCATTACTCAAACAAGACCACACTACTGGACAGTTTGAATAGTTCCAATTATATTGCCAACCACTTGGCTGAGATTGTGTCTCACAATAAATCGTTAACCCCTTACCATAAAATACATCATCACCTATACTTGTTACACTATTTGGTATTTTAATACTTGTTAATGAATAACAATTATTGCATGCTCTATCTCCGATACTTGTTACACTGTCTGGTATTACTATACTTGTTAAACTACTGCAATTTTCGAACGCAGAAGAACCTATACTTGTTACGCTATTTGGTATTACTATACTTGTTAAACTACTGCGATAATAGAACGCAGAAGAACCTATACTTGTTATTTTAACCCCATCAATAGCTTCTGGAATAGTAATTTCCGTAAATGTTTTTCCGTGAGTTGTTAATCCTATAATACTGCCGTTAGACACGTTAAATATTGCAAGCCACTGCGCATTAATAGTAGTGTTTTCTGCAGGCATTTTTACAGGCATCACTTTATCCCAATTATCAAACGTGTAGCCTACTCTTTCTAAATTAGATGGCAATATTTCAGTGATGTTACTGTTGTAATCTTGAGTAATTTGTTTATTTGCTTGCCCGTTACCATAAACAATAGTTAAAGTATACTGATTTATTTGCCACTTTGCGTTTGTAGTAAAACTTTCACTTACGTTTGTTAAATTCTTATCAAAACCTGTATGTGAATAACCTGTTTTTGTAAAGGCAGGTGCAGTAACGCTATCACCATATTTTACCGTTTGACTTGCGTTACCGCTTGCAAGTACGCCACCATTGCCGTTAAACGTAACGGTATATTTATCTCTAGTATAATAAACTTTTAAAACAGTCGTTCCGTTCGCATTTATATTTCCGCTTTCTTCGGTTGTGGCTTTATGCGTAAAGTGTGCAAACGTCTTTATTTCCGCATTAGCAGTAGTGTCAGTTGGTCCTGTTTTGCTTACTGTTTGAGTTAAAGTATATTTGTCATTATCTAAATTCTCTAAATAATACTCTATCTTGTATGGGGTATTTGTGTTGGCATTCCAACTAGCAGTTATGGTCGTATCGATAGTTATAGGATTGCTAAAATCATAATCCCACCCAGCAAAGATATAGCCCGTTTTTGTAGGGGAGTTTGGCTTTGTTGCAAAAGAATCTTCTTCAACTACTTGTTTTAAAACGCTTGTTCCACCATCGGTATTGAACATTACTTCATACATAGGGCGACGGCGTACAGTTACAGTGTAAGTTTTTGGGAAATAGCCTTCATTTGTTACTAAAATGTAGTAAGTATTATTCTCTACAAATAAATCATTTACTGCGTAACTTGGTATACAGTCTGTTTCTTTACAATTTATATCGCTAAATACTCTATAACTTGCACCTTCAGCAACTTCGATAGTTTCTGCAAAGTTAAAGTTGGTTTGTGAGTTCGGTACTTTTACAAAAAGGTTTGTGCCGTCAATTTCATAAATATCGCTTGCTATTTCAGTACCCATAAGTGCTGTTGTAACATAGTTACAAACAGTACATTTTTTATTTTTATCAAACGTATGTTTTTCTCTATCTAATTTTTCAGTACAGCCATTAATTAAGCAAGCGTGATAATGGTGTGTTTCCGTTTGCGACCATCCAGTATCTTTACTATGAGTTCCAATAGCACCATAAAAAGCTCCACAATCATCACAGGTTGCTTTTTCTTGACAAGTTGCAGTGCCACCATTACAATTTTTTGTTTCTTTATGAGAACTATCATTAGCGCAAGTTTTAGTATGTGTTCCGTTTCCGTTTGAAACCCAACCGCTATAATCGTGACTTAATTTTTCGCCATTTTCAAACGTTTCCAATCCTCTCTCGCCACAAATGCAAGAAAAATAATATGTAGCCTTATTTTCACAAGTAGCGGTAGTTGCCTTAAACGTATCGTTTACAACTTGTTGGTCGTATGTATGCGTATGTGGTGGTTCTTTATCACCACAACCCGTAAGTGTAAACATACACGTACAAAGTGCTAAAATTGTTATTAAAATTGATAAAATTTTCTTTTTCATAAAACCTTCCTAAAACAAAAAAGTGCGACAACCGAAGTTGTCGCACAAAAACGCAAACTCCGATTGTCGCCAAACAAAATCGGTATAAAGCAAGAAAGTTGCTATATATTATCCCGTGGAATTTGCATTTTATCAAATTCAATTGATAATATATAGCAAAAATATGCCTTTAAAAAATAAAAGACTTTCTTGCACTAAAATTATTCGATTTTGTTTGGCATAATCATTATATCATATTTATTTCCCTTTTGCAATAAAACTTATATCAAAAAAATTCACACGCAATCACCACTTGTCTGCCAAACAAAAAATAGCATCCAAACGGATGCTATTTTTTGTTTTTGTAAATGAAGAAAGAGTGCTTTTATGCACTCTTTTTCCATTTCGATATACTAATTAATTGACTAAATTAAAAAAAAGGTTTATACTTTTTATACTTTATTATAAGGAGTTTTTTATGGCAAAAACTATTAAAGACGTTATTTCTTTAATCAAAGAAAAAGACATTAAAATGGTTGACTTTAAAATGGTTGACATTAACGGACAATACCGCCACGTTACTATTCCCGCCGAAAACTTTTCAGAAGATACTATGAAAAACGGCATTGGATTTGACGCATCTAACTACGGCTATGCAGTAGTAGAAAAAAGCGATATGGTGTTTATTCCAGACCCTGATACTGCAACCATTGACCCATTTTGCGAAATTTCAACCCTTTCTATGACCGGTAATGCAATGATTATAGATTCACCTGTTAATCGCCCACTTGCACAATACCCAAGAAACATTGTTTTGGCGGCAGAAAAATATATGCAAGACCTTGGCATTGCAGACACTATGCTTATTTTGCCAGAATTTGAGTTTTATCTTTTTGACCAAGTTGGTTGGGAAGTTCAACCAAACTGCATTGGTGTTAATTTAGATGCAACACAATCTTATTGGAACAGTTATACAGAAGGTAAAGGTGTTATAGTTCCAAAACAAAAGGCTTATCACGTTGCAAAACCATTTGACACTTCTTACGAGTGCCGTAGTGAAATGTGCTTACATATGAAAGATGCAGGCATTGATATTAACTATCATCACCCAGAAGTTGCCGCATCTGGTCAATTTGAAATTGAGCCACAACTTGGTAAAATGTCTAAAATGGCAGATGCTACAATGATGATTAAATACATTATTCATAACACCGCTTTAAAATACGGTAAAAGTGCAACCTTTATGCCAAAGCCAATTTATGGTGAAGCAGGTAGCGGTATGCACGTTCATATGCTTTTATTAAAAGATGGTCAGCCCGTTTTCTCCGATGATAACGGATATGCTAATTTAAGCAAAACTGCGCACTACTTTATGGGTGGATTACTTAAACACATTGCATCTCTTTGTGCAATAACAAACCCAAGCACTAATTCATTTAAACGTTTAGTTCCAGGGTTTGAAGCTCCTGTTACGGTTGGCTATGCAACAAGTAACCGTAGCGCAGTAATACGTATTCCTGCTTATGCTAAATCTCCAGACAAGCGCCGTTTCGAACTTAGAAATCCAGATGCAACTTGCAACCCATATTTCTGCTATGCGGCAATTTTAATGGCTGGTTTAGATGGTATTAAAAACAAAATTGACCCACACGAAAACGGTTGGGGCCCTTACGATATGAACCTTTACCACTTAAGCGATGAAGAAAAGGCAAAATTACATCACTTGCCAACCCGTTTAGAAGATGCCCTTACCGCTTTAGAAAAGGATAACGATTATTTAACTGCTGGCGGAGTTTTCCCAAAAGAACTTATTGCAAACTTTATTAAGGCTAAAAGAGAAGAATGTAGTGAGTTTTCTAAAATTCCACACCCTGCAGAATTTGATAAGTATTACAATCTATAAACAAAAAAGGACTGAATTAAGGGCGTTGCTCTTAGGGATTTTTTAGAAACTATAAAAGGATAGCAAAATTTTTGCTATCCTTTTTCTTTTTGCTTTGCAAAACACACCACTTAACGTTGTTAAGTATAGTGTGCTATACTTTCCTTTTATAAGTTTAATTATATTTGCAATAATATTTCTTCTAATAATACTTTTGCTTGAATATCGTTGATTGCATCAATTTCAGCATTTGCGTTATACTTTGCTAACCACTGTTCAATATATGCTTTTTTATACCAAATTAAATCTGCATTAAGCGATTTTATATATCTAACAGCGCCATTTTTGGTGTCACGAGAACGGCTTGCGCAAACAACCAAATCGCAATTTTCTTTAATAAATATATCAAACGCATTCTTTAGTTCAGTTTCTCCATCGCCTAATGTCGTAATCCCTATTTTTTTAACGTCGTACTCAAACATCGCAGACAAATCATATAAGCTTTCTTGCTTAAAATATGTTTGTGTGAATTGATTATGCCCAACTAATTTTGCATATAATTTTTTTAAAACCGACGTTTTGCCACAATTGGCTTTTCCGTTTAAAACAATTATTTTCATGATTAACTCCTTATCCTTGGAAATTTTCCGTTTTCTATATCGATATTGTCTAAATCCCAAACGGTTGAATCGAATCCAAGCATTGATATAAATAAATCCTTATCAATTAAATAAACATCATTGAACGTAGCCATTGTCCCTGAAGCCGAATAATAGGTAAATACGCCGTTTGCATCGGGATAAAGTACAATACTTGAACTAATCTTCCTTAAATCGTATGAACCAATTTCAGAACCAGCATCTATACACCTTACGCTTACGAATGCACCCCAAGATTGTGTTATTCCTGTGTGAATAGAATCTTCAAGCAACGTTACCCTTGACCATGCTATTTTTGTTGTTGAATGAATTTCTGATTGCGAAACGGTAATTGTTCCATTATACATTTTTTCTGGTGCGATACCATAATCAATATCAATGTTTAACACATAATGCTTAATATTTATTGTTGGATTCTCAACAGTTGTACAAGTTATACCAAATCCTGACAAACTTTCTTCTGTAGTGTATAAAACACCTGCTGAATTTTGAGTTTGAGCATTGTTTCCATCAATTTGAAATTTGTTAATATTCACTATAGGATAATAATCGTCATAATATCCTTGTGATTTTTTTATTCCTGTAGCCTTAAGATTATAAATACCATAAGTTTCAACTTTTTCTCCAGAGTTTTTTATAAAGATATTATTTAAGAATATTTCACCTACAATACTTTCGTTATATACAGTACCTTCTTCGGCAACGCCTATAATCGTACCAATCATGATGGATCTCATATAATTATGAAACGAGTTTTTAATTGTTATATTGTCAATAGTAGTATTAAACGCATACGCAACACCTATTAAACCACTTGCGCATCCTTCTGAACAATTTACGTTTTCAAAAACTATATTGCAAATAGTACTATTACTATTTACTGTTTTAAACAAACCCGAATAAGTGTCATATGAAGCACCTGTACTTAATGTAAAATTCTTTAGCGTGTGACCGCCACCATCAAATGTACCAGTTAAAGAGTTTATGCAATTAACGCCAAGTCCTTTAAAGTCTAAATCTTGCGTGATTATATATTTACCAACAATGTCTTTGCCCGCCAAATCCATAAACTCATAAATAGTACTAATTTCTATATAATAAGCAGCGGTTAACGTGACCGTAGAATTCCAAGTGCATTTTTCAAAACTTTTTCCTTGCGCATCGGTAACCTTTTCGTTCCCATTGTACCAACCTTGGAAAGACTCACCGGCTTTTAATGATGATGGAATAGGGAGTGTATAATAATCCCCAATAGCCAAAGTAACTCTATTTTTATCTATGGCGCCATATTCTGAATCAACGGTTAAATTAGCATAGATATTCGTCTTGTTCCATTTTGCAGTTAATGTTATATCTTCGTGTGTATATTCCCACACGCCCGTTTGCGGAATTAAGGTATCTAAATAATACCAGCCTGCAAACGTTTGATATTCTTTTGATGGTGTAGGTAATGAATAATTTTTGCCAAATTCAATTGTTGTTCTTACAGGAGAAACAATTCCCGAATCAGCATTAAAATTTATGGTAACTTCTTCTGCATCTTTCCAAATTGCCTTAAGAGTGCAATCAGTAAAGAAAACGAATGTGTTTATATCTATTATTGATCCGTTTAACGACCAACCAACAAAGTCGTAACCATTTTTGGTTGGGATATCTACGATAATATAAGAGTTTGATTTTGTTATAATATTAGTATCATCAACATTACCACCATCTCCATCGATAGTGATATTAATAACGTGCAATTGACCTGCAACTAAATCTTCCAACCATTCGTTTTCGGTTTTATTGTAAGTAGGATTGTATTTCTTAAATAATTCGTATGCAGATAAACCGTTAACGCCATTTGTTCCGTTAGCTCCATTAGAGCCAGTTGCCTTTACGTTAAGAGAAGTCCAAGTTTTACCATTATCATAAGAAATCTCCCACATGTTTGTAGTAGCGTTAATTTGGAGCTTTGGAGAAACACCGTCAACGCCGTTAGTACCATTAGTTCCGTTTATTCCATCAGAACCTGTTGCCTTTACGTTAAGCGACGTCCACGTTTTGCCGTTATCGTACGAAACTTCCCACATATTTGTGGTAGTGTTAATTTGAAGTTTCGGAGAAACGCCGTCAACACCGTTTGTGCCATTTGTTCCGTTTGTTCCGTTAGAACCTGATGCCTTAACATTAAGCGACGTCCACGTTTTACCGTTATCGTACGAAACTTCCCACATATTTGTGGTAGTGTTAATTTGAAGTTTCGGAGAAACACCGTCAACGCCATTTGTGCCATTTGTTCCGTTTGTTCCGTTAGAACCTGTTGCCTTTACGTTAAGAGAAGTCCAAGTTTTACCGTTGTCATAAGAAATTTCCCACATGTTTGTAGTAGAATTGATTTGAAGTTTTGGAGAAACGCCGTCAACACCGTTAGCACCTGTTTCTCCTTTTTCACCTTTTATACTTGCAAGCCATTCTTCATAAGATAGCGGTGTTTGCCCCTTTTCTTCTGCATAAGCAACATAAGTAGTATAAATAGAATAAATTTCGTTGTTTCTTTCATCATTGTCATTTTCTTTATTACAGCCAACAATAAAGAGACTAAAACATGCAACGCAAATTATTGATAAAACAATCGTCAAAATTTTTTTCATAAAAGACCTCCA
>JAGBSS010000154.1 GCA_017631725.1 Clostridia bacterium
AAATACTTTTTTAAAAAATTAACCTAACCTTTAAAGGAGAATGCATGAAAAAACTTGTAGGCAGAACAATAGGCATAACGCTTGCCGCTGTCCTTGGGTTTTTTGCGGTATTTTCAGGTATTATAGTGTTGTTCTGCCCTAACGTTTACGGCAGAATTTTTTCAAATTTAGGCTGCTATTCTTCTTCTACTTGGTGTTTCGAACGCCAATACAATATAACCAAAAACACAAACGATTTAGCCGTTTTAGTTTTAAACTTATCTGAAGAAGATTATAGGCTTAACGAATATTCTTATTTGTTAATTACAGATTCTAATTATAGCGATTATATTTCTACAAGCGCACAAAAGTACTTTATAACAGAAGAAAAGGCAGAAGAATATTTTTATTCTAAATGTGCAGTCGCTAAATTCGATGCAAACGATTTTCAAGGTGCAATGACGGTTATAACATCTTTTTACACAAAGTTTGGTTATACGAAATATAGCCCAATGCGAAATCTAATTGCTAAACGATTAAATAACTTTACTGAAAGCCAAGTTGAGATTATAACACAAAAGATAAATTCATTAAAAAGCCAATTAGTTGGAGAGCAACTTTCTTTTGCAGAAAGCGACCTAACTATGCTTAATTCTATAAAATAATTTAAGGAGATTATTATGGGAAAAATTATTAAAGAAGGTCTTACCTTTGACGACGTGCTTTTAGTTCCTCAAGCAAGCGATATTATTCCTAAAGACTGCGACCTTTCCACCGAACTAACAAAGGGAATAAAACTTAATATTCCGCTAATGAGTGCTGCTATGGACACCGTTACCGAAGCAAGGCTTGCTATTGCAATGGCAAGGGAAGGTGGTATTGGTATAGTTCATAAAAATATGTCTATAGAAGACCAAGCGGCAAACGTTGACAGAATTAAAAGAAGTGAACACGGCGTTATAACAGACCCATTCTTTTTAGGGCCAGACAATTTAGTTAGCGATGCTATTGCTTTAATGAGCAAATATCGTATTAGCGGTGTTCCAATTGCAGAAGGCGGTAAATTAGTTGGTATTTTAACCAATCGTGATTTAAGGTTTGAAAGCAATTTTAGTCAACCCATTAAAAATATAATGACAAAAAACAACCTTATAACTGCACCTGTTGGCACTTCTTTAGAAGAAGCCCAAAGAATTTTAGGTAAACATCGTATAGAAAAATTACCTATAGTAGACGATGGCGGTTATTTAAAAGGTCTTATAACCATTAAAGATATAGAAAAAGCAATTCAATATCCAAATTCGGCAAAAGATGCAAATGGCAGGCTTTTAGCAGGTGCTGCAGTTGGTATTGCTGCAAACACCATTGAAAGGGTAGATGAACTTGTTAAATCAAAAGTAGATATTATCGCAATAGATACTGCACACGGCCATAGCTCTGGTGTTGTAAATATGGTAAAAGCTGTTAAGGCTAAATATCCTAATCTTCCTGTTATTGCAGGTAACGTTGCAACGGCAGATGCAACCGAAGCGCTTATCGATGCAGGTGCAGACGTTGTTAAGGTTGGTATGGGCCCTGGTTCAATTTGTACCACAAGAATTGTTGCAGGTATCGGCGTTCCACAACTTACTGCTGTTATGGACTGTGCAGAACGTGCAGACAAATTTGGTAAAAAGGTTATTGCAGACGGCGGTATTAAATATAGTGGCGATATTACCAAGGCAATAGGTGGCGGTGCAGCAGCAGTTATGATTGGTAGTTTATTTGCAGGCACTTTAGAATCTCCTGGTGAAATTGAAATTTACCAAGGCAGAAGTTTTAAAGTATATCGTGGTATGGGTTCTCTCTCTGCAATGAGTTGCGGTAGCACAGACAGATACTTCCAAGAAGGTGCTAAAAAATTAGTTCCAGAAGGTGTAGAAGGCAGAGTTCCTTATCGTGGGGCTTTATCTGATATCGTATTCCAAATGTGCGGTGGTATTCGCTCTGGTATGGGCTACTGCGGTATGAAAACTATAGAAGATTTAAGAACTAAGGCACAATTTACAAGAATTACCAATGCAACTTTAGTAGAATCTCACCCACACGACATAACAATTACCAAAGAATCTCCTAACTACTCTTCTAAGGGTTAATAAAAAACTAAAAGCCCAAAAGCGTAAATGCTTTTGGGTTTTAATATATGTGCAATTATTTTATTTACTATATTTAAAATTTGGTGTAATATATAAATATGAACAATAATTCTTATATACAAAAAAACAATGTATTTGCCGGCGTAAACTTTGCATTTTTGGTAATTTTTTACGTTATTATAAATTTTGTTATCGGGTTTGTTTTAAATTCTACTTTAAAACAAGGCACGGCTATTTATCAAAGTTGCGCTATGCTTATTTCTCCCATTGCTTTATTAACCTGCCTTTTAGTATCTAAAAAGGTAAAAAAGCAAAAAATGGTAGAACTTTTTAGGTTGAAAAAATTTAATTTTACCTATTTGGTTTTTGCAATTTTAATAAGTTTCGGTATGTTTTTTGGGCTTGGCAAGGCAAACGATTGGTTTATTGGTATTTTGTCTAAAATTGGTTTAAAGATTGGTGACGTTAGCCTTTCAATAAACGGGGTGGGAGAGTATA
>JAGBSS010000155.1 GCA_017631725.1 Clostridia bacterium
GCCGTTTGATTTTGCATAAAATTCCCCTTTGTTTTTTATAAATTTATGCAAACAAGTTGATTTTTAGCACAAAAAAAACGACCAATTAAGGTCGTTTTAGTTTTTTATAATTATTAGTCTGGTAATTTCATATCGTTAAACTGAATTTTACCTTTCTTTCTTAAAAGTTCGCTAACTGCAAGTGAAAGGAAAATTGGAATTACAAACAAGCATAAAACTATGCCAAGAATTGTGTTAATAGTAGGAACGGAATATAATGCGTTAGCATCTATAACACCAAAAAGACCAACAAGACCACTTGTTCCCATTCCGCCGCCGGCTGCAGTGCATCTCATATTTAATAAAACGGCAACAAGCCCTGCAAATGCACTTGAAACAATTTCAGGCAACATTATTATTGGCTTTTTCATTATGTTTGGAATTTGGAGCATACTTGTCCCAATCCCTTGAGATATAAGTCCGCCCCATTTGTTTTCTCTAAAAGAAGTGACTGCAAAACCAACCATATGTGCCGCACAACCTGCAACGGCTGCACCACCTGCAATGGCAAATACTTCTGGATTAGATAGTGCCGTGTTAGAGGTTGCAATTGCCACCCATATTGCCGCAGAAGAAGTAGGCATAGTAAGTAAAATTCCCATTATAACGGCAATTAACACACCAACGATAATTTTTACTGCAGCACCAGCATTTATTGTTATAACTAAAAGTTCTGCAAAAAGGTCTATAAGTTTTATAAATGGCCAAGCAATATAAATTGCAATAAATGAAAGCAATAACATTCCAATTGGCACTAAAATTATATCTAACTTTGTTTTTCCTTGATATAAAGATGCTATTTCAATGGTAAAAAGAGTTGCCACGTAACTGCCAATAGGATTACCGGGAGTGCCAAATTTTATAAAAGAAACATCTTTCCCGTTTACGTTAAATATAGAAAAGAAATTTCCGTCTATAATGTTTAAGGCAAACGCACCAACAAACCCTGCCACCGCTGCCGTAAAAATTATAAGTTTATTTTTACCTAAAGCGTGCGCTATTCCAACACCAATGCCTGCACCCATTAGCATTTTTGCAACGTTTGCAAACATCATAAGTGAATTTCCTACAACGTTATTGCCTATCCAACCTGCAATTTGTGCTAAAATTGTGCCTGCAATTAACGTGCAGAAAAGACCTTGAGCCATACCGGAAAACGCCGTTATAAAATAGCGTTTTGGGAGTGTTTTAAAATAATCTTTTACCTTTTGCTTCATAATTCTATCTCCGTAAGTTTATTATCTACTTGGTCGCAAGAAGTTAAATAATATTTTATACCGTTTTTGACAACCAATTTATCTGCCCTAACGTTTTTGCCGTGCAAATGCCCGTAAACTACTGCATCTACTTTATTCTCATCAAATATTTGGGTAAAAAGCGAATCTTCTCTTCTAACGTTAAAGGGTGGATAGTGCACAAGGGCAATAAGTTTATCGCTAGGTTGTATAATTTTTTTAACGGAATTAAAAGAAAGTTTAAGCCTTTCGTGTTCCCTTAAATAAATTACTTGATCTTGCTCTTTAAAATCGGGCGAACCGGGTGTTGTCCAACACCTTGAGCCACAAATAACCACGTTATCAAACCTTATGCTGTCGTTTTGAAGGGCATAGCAATTTTCGGGCATAATATCCCTTACCTTGCCAATACCACTCCACCAATAATCGTGATTACCTTTTATAAAAATTTTTTTACCGGGAAGGTCTTTTAACGTTTCTATATCGGCTTTAGCATCTTGCAAGGTCATTGCCCAACTTATATCGCCACCAATTAAAACTAAATCTTCATTAGAAACTTTTAAAAGCCAATCTTCACGGATTTTTTGCATATAATTAACCCAATTACCGCCAAAAACATCCATGGGCTTACTTGTGTTTGTAGAAATATGCAAATCACTAATAGCAAAAATCTTCATAATTATATTATAGCACTCGATTTTTTAAACGCAAGCATTTAAAAACATAAATAAAAAACACCGTTTTAAAACGGTGTTTCCTAATATTATTCTGGATACATTGGCAATTCGAAAAATCCTGCACAAACTTCTTGAGTGTAGTCTTGACAAGGTGGTATTGCACAATAGCCATAAGAAGGTATTAACAGTTCCACATCCATTGTAACCTTTAATATTATCGTTACACAGGCATCTATAGTAAACTGATTAGTCCCCGTATAACTGCCAAGTGTAGAAACAAGCGATACTACCGATTCTATTTCATAAGGCATTATAGATGCAGAAGGTATGTTTAATATAACGTCTTTTGTAATGGTAACGGTAGAAGTTCCAACACCTTCTACACCATTTGCGTCTACGTATGCAACAGATACCGGAATAATAATGTCTGCTTTTACCCTTGCGGCATTTGGACGCTCGGAAAGTGGTTCAATTAAAAGATTACTAACCACCCCTTTTTGACTGGTGCTTTTTGCACTTATAAAGGTTAATGGATATGTAGGCGTGGTTGGTGAAGTGCTATTTAAATTTAATACTATTCCGTTTAATTGGTTTTGTTGCATGCACGCATCAAACACCTTTTTTGCTTGTATACAAACTTTATCACACAGACCGTTAAGTGGATTACCATTTATTCTACCGGGGCATCTGTCTGACTGAAAATTACAGAAAAATGACATTTTTTGTTTCTCCTTTAGAGTTTTCTATAATTAATATATGCCAAGACAAACAAAAAAGACACAAAAAAACGGCAGAACAATCCGCCGTTTTTATTTAACTTTAATTTTAGTAGTTATACCCTAATTCTATTGCCTTAATATTATTTTCTAAAAGTGCCGCTTTTTTAGCAGGAACCATTTTTACAAGGCTTTCTTTTATCTGCTCTAAAGTTAAAACGTTAGTTTCTTTAATAACCTTGCCTAAAATTATCATGTTTGCTAAACCTTCTAAATTGTTTTCGGTTGCAAGCCTTGTAGCAGGTATTCCAACAGTTTTGATATCATTTCTATCTGCTTTCTTCTCTATTAAAGAACTATCGTAAATAGCATAGCCACCCTTTTCTGTTTCGTTATAGTATTTTTCTAACGAAGGAAGATTCATCGCTACTAAAACGTTTGGTTTATCTACTATTGGAGAGCCAATAGGAGTATCGGAAACAGTCACAGAACAGTTTGCCGTACCACCACGCATTTCAGGGCCGTAAGAAGGCAACCAAGAAACTTCTTTACCAACGTTAAGACCTGTGTATGCAATAAGTTTACCTGTAAAAAGTATGCCTTGTCCACCAAAACCTGCAATTAAAATTTTACTAGCTTCCATATTATTTTTCCTCCGTAGCATACTTATCTTTATAAACGCCGAGTGGATAATATGTTTGCATATTTTCGTCTAACCACTTAATTGCATCTTTAGGAGAAAGACCCCAGTTTGTTGGGCAAGTAGATAAAACTTCTATTAAAGTAAAGCCTTTACCTTCAATTTGATATTGGAAAGCCTTTTTAATTGCTTTTTTAGCCTTGATAATATTTTTAACGTTATCTACTGCAACCCTTTCTACGTAAGCAGCACCCGTTATTGTAGAAAGCATTTCACTTACCCTTACAGGATAACCTACAACGGTTGTATCTCTGCCGTATGGAGAAGTTTGGGTTACTTGGTTAGGAAGAGTGGTAGGAGCCATTTGACCACCTGTCATACCATAAATTGCGTTGTTTACGAAAATTAAAGTAATATTTTCACTTCTTGCAGCAGAGTGAACGGTTTCAGCCGTGCCAATAGCCGCTAAATCGCCATCACCTTGATAGGTAAACACAACGTTTTCAGGGTTTGCCCTTTTTGCACCCGTTGCAACGGCAGGTGCTCTGCCGTGTGGGGCTTGAATCATATCGCAGTTAAAATAGTTATAAGAGAAAACAGAGCAACCTACAGATGCTACGCCAACTGCTTTATCTAAAACGCCAAGTTCTTCTAAAGATTCTGCAACTAAACGATGAATTATACCGTGAGTACAGCCTGGGCAATAGTGAAGTGCATTGTCCGTTAAACCTTTTGTCTTTTTAAATACTACCATTTGGTTGCCTCCCCTTTAACTACTTGTTCTACTTTTGCAACAACTTCTTCAGTGCTCATAATTACACCGCCCGTGCGATTGCATAAATATACCGGTTTAGAACAATCGATAGCAAGTTTTACGTCGTCTATCATTTGTCCCATGTTGAGTTCTACAGAAATAAACGCTTTTGCTTTTTCCGCTGCTTTTTTAAGAGCATCTTTTGGGAACGGCCAAAGTGTTATTGGTCTTATCATACCAACTTTAAGCCCTTTGTTTCTTAATTCTACTATTGCGTTTTTAGATACCCTTGATGCGATACCAAATGCAACGATAACGTATTCTGCATCTTCCATCATAAATTCTTCGTATTTAACTTCATTTTCTTCTACAACTTTATAACGAGCGTAGCGGTCTACGTTCCATTGTTCAAGTTGTGCAGGAGAAAGTGATAAAGAGTTTATAACGTTTCTGCCACTATGATTTGCTTTGCCAGACGTTGCCCAATCTTTAGAATATTCTTTAACTTCGCCTACGTCTAAAGAAACCGGTTCCATCATTTGACCAATTGTTCCGTCTGTTAAAATCATACAAGGCATTCTATATTTGTCTGCTAAATCAAAGCCGTTAAAGGTTAAACTAAACATTTCTTGAACAGATGCAGGTGCTAAAACTATAAGTTTATAGTCACCATGTCCGCCACCTTTTACGGTTTGGAAATAATCTGATTGAGAAGGTTGAATACCACCAAGACCTGGGCCACCACGTTCTACGTTTACTATTAACGCAGGAAGGTCGCTACCTGCAATGTATGAAATACCTTCACTTTTTAAAGATATTCCTGGGCTTGAAGAACTTGTCATAGTTCTTTTACCGCAGGCTGCCGCACCTAAAACCATGTTTATTGCGGCAACTTCTGATTCTGCTTGTAAAAACACACCGCCAATTTTGGGCATGCGTTTTGCCATATAAGCAGCTACTTCTGTTTGAGGAGTTATAGGATAGCCAAAATAATGTCTGCAACCAGCCATTATTGCTGCTTCTGCTAACGCTTCGTTACCTTTCATTAAAACTTTATCTGCCATTTTACACCTACCTTTCTACCGTTATAACCGAGTCTGGACACATATTTGCACAAAATGCACAACCTATGCATTTTTCAGGTTCGGTTACCATTGCAGAGTGATAACCTTTTGCATTGATTTTGTCTGTTGCTAAACGAATTATGCCTTTAGGGCAAGCCATTTCACAAAGACCACAACCTTTGCAACGTTCTTCTTCAAAAATTACTTTTGCCATAATTTCTCCTTACAACCAATCTCCGTATTTTATTAATTCTACAGGAAAAAGGTTTTGTATTTTACCTTTTAATTTTTCTTCTAAATTTTTTAATACTGCCGTAAATTTAACGGGCAA
>JAGBSS010000156.1 GCA_017631725.1 Clostridia bacterium
TAAAATCATATGAATAACTTCACACGCTATTGCAATACAAATGCCATATACCCAATTTGGTTTTTTACCATCAAAAAGCAACTTTCTTACCGCCGCCGCTATAAGCCCTGCTAAAATGGTTGCAATAGTACAAGCCACCCTTGTATAAGTGCCTGCACCCCAAAAAACGGAAAGGAAACGATAAAGTCCACCAATAAAACCGGCAATTATACCGGCAGGTGCGCCAAAAATAAGCCCTGCAGATAAGGGTGCGGCATCTCTAACGTTTACAACAGCACCAAGCCACTCTACACCAAAACTTGATGCAAATGCCGATGCTCCACCAAAAAGAACACCAATTAATATCTGCTTTTTTATGTAAGACCATTTTTTAAACGAAGTATATTTATTAAGTAAATAAACACCCACTACAAGTACGCAGTTAAGTAGTATAGAAAGAATTAATAAACCCATAATTACCCCCTATATTCCCGCAAGTTTGCCAATTAAATCGGCAATAAGATTCCCAACAACGCCAACTGCAGTAAGTAATACAAGATATATAAGCATACTTGCACGGCTTACGGAATTTTTGGAAATGTTATAGTAAAAGTTAAAATGACCCCTTAAATTGTGGTCTCTATTCTGTTGCCATTGATAGGTTATTACGTTTTTACTATCATAGTCGTTTGGCAAAAACTTTTTATATAAGTTTTCTTCTAACCTACGGATACGATAGCAACCTGCATCGTTTAATTCATAAGACTCGTTAACGGAAAGATTAACAAGTGCTTTTTTTAGTTTTTGGCGATGAAAAGCGCCAATTTTGGTTATTTCTTCGGGTAAAAGCCTTGCTTCGTTTATGCGAATTGAATACCCGTATTTTTCTGCAACAATTGGCGTGGTTATAAGGTCTTTTAACCTGCCTTTAACGTTATTGCCGGAATTTGGAGAAAAAATTTCATCTAAAGATTTATGTGGCATTCTCCAAATAAAATACGCTTCATCGTTGTCTAAATAAGCATGCAATTTTTCTAAATCAATGC
Organism: Clostridia bacterium; assembly: GCA_017631725.1. Taxonomy (GTDB): domain Bacteria; phylum Bacillota; class Clostridia; order Christensenellales; family Borkfalkiaceae; genus UBA1259. Next base: position 1,026 of record JAGBSS010000156.1, read on the forward strand.
TAATTAAAGTGCCTTCTGCTAATGGCGAAACGTTATAATTTAAACAACTTATATGTACAACGTCTATCGTTTTTCCATTATAGGCAATTTCAGAAGTGCAGTTATTTTTTTTATACTCTATAATGCAAGTCGCACTGAAAATTGCTTGCAAGATACTTTTATCTTTAAAAGATAAGGATATATCTTCTATCTCGCTAGGGTTAATTAAAAAAGGAACGTATACGTTTAAAGAATTACTTGCTTTTACGCCACGAATTCTTACGGCAAGGTCAACGTAGCTTTTACCCTTTGGGTTAAGCCAATCGTTAATGTAAACGGTGCTAACGTCTTCACCGTCTATCCAAATTGCCCAGCCATCGTCAGCAAATTTTCTTTCTTTCTTTGGCATTTTTAATACACTCCCCTATTTTTATATATTGTACCACTTCTTGCAAGAAAATACAACAATAAAAAAAGCAAAAACTTTATATTGTCTTTGCTTTTTTAATAATTTATTATTAAAATTTAGGAAATTTTTATATAATCTAAAGTTGTTTCGGGATTTTTGCCACATGTCAAAATAAAAAAACATACGCTAGTTAACTAGCGTATGCTTTTTAGTTTTTATTATAGACCGTATAAATCTAATGGTTCAATTGGCCTTGCCATTTCTTCACTTACGTAAATCGTTCCTTTAGTTAATTGATATATCGATGCAGGAACGTCCATTGTAACTGGTCCGTATAATTGAAGCCTTGAAATCATACGTTCCCAAGATGCATATCCGCCAATGTTTTGTAAATCGTGACGTTCTAAATGTTCTCTTGCATGTATAACGTCCCATGGGCCGATAGACACGGAATATCTTGGGGTATGCCATAAAGCAGCAGAGCCACCTGAATTTTGTTGAATAGTTAAACGGTGATTATCAA
>JAGBSS010000157.1 GCA_017631725.1 Clostridia bacterium
AACACTCTGCCTTTGGAATCATTCCGCCTTTAATAACGCCGTTTTTAATAAGTTCTTCTGCTTCTGATATAGTCACTTTGGAAATAAGGGTAGATGGGTCATCTTTATCAGTTAAAATACCACTAATATCCGTCATTTCAATAAGCGCTTCTGCTTTTAATTCGCCTGCGATTTTAGCGGCAACCGTATCAGCATTAACGTTATAAACGTTGCCTTCTTTATCGCACGCAACGGTAGAAATTACAGGAATATACCCCTTTTCAATAACGTCTAAAATAGGAGTTGTGTTAACCTTGGTAATTTTACCAACGTAGCCAAGGTCGGCATCTTTTATTTCCGCTTGAATCATTTGTCCATCTAAACCGGAAAGACCAATAGCATTGCCACCTTTTACTCCTAAAAGGTTAACAAGGCTTTTATTTATTTTGCCGGCTAAAACCATTTGAACAACGTCTACCGTTTCTTTATCGGTAACCCTTAAGCCGTTTTTAAACACACTTTCTTTACCAAGTTTTGCTAAAGTTTCGGTAATTTCTGGGCCTCCGCCATGAACTAAAACAACTTTAACCCCAATTAAAGAAAGCAATACTATGTCTTTCATAACAGAGTTTTTAAGTTTTTCATCAATCATTGCGTTTCCGCCGTATTTAACAACGACAATTTTGCCGTTGTATTTTTTAATATAAGGGAGAGCCTGCGTTAAAACCCTTGCACGCCCTGCGTTAGAAATATCCATAATATCTCCTTTTTACGTTCTGTAATCTCCGTTTATTTTAACGTAATCGTAAGTAAGGTCGCAACCCCACGCGGTAGAAGAATATTCTCCATCGTTTAGGTTAACCCTAATTTCTATTTGGTCTTGAAGTAAAATTTCTTTTGCAATTTCTTCACTAAAATCTACGCCTGCACCGTTTTTGCATACGACAATTTCACCCTTGTTAGAATAAAAACTTACGTCTATTTTGTTAACGTTTACACTTGCACCACTATAACCTATCGCACATAAAACTCTGCCCCAATTTGCATCTGCACCAAACATTGCAGCCTTTAATAAAGAAGAGCAAACAACAGATTTTGCAACGATTTTAGCATTTTGCAAGGTATTTGCGTTTACAACTTTACACTCTAAAAGTTTAGTTGCACCTTCTCCATCGCCTGCAATCATTTTGCAAAGATTAACGGTCACGGTGTTTAAAGCCTTCATAAAAACAGCAAAATCGCCATCTTCACAAGAAATTTGTTTGTTTTCAGCCATTCCGTTTGCCATAACGACAACCATATCGTTAGTAGACGTGTCACCATCTATGCTTAACATATTAAATGTATTATTTACGTCGGTAGAAAGGGCTTTAGACAACATTTCCTTGCTTATATTGCAGTCGGTAGTGATAAATACGAGCATAGTTGCCATATTTGGATGAATCATACCGCTACCCTTTGCTATTCCACCAATTTTACAGGTTTTTCCGCCAATTTCAAAGCAAACGGCAACGGATTTTTCTTTGGTGTCCGTTGTCATAATGCCTTCTGCTGCTAAAGAACTATTTTTTGTAGATAAACCCTTTACAAGTTCACTCATACCATTTTTAAATGGTTCTAAACTTAAAGGTTGACCAATAACACCGGTAGATGCAACAACAACGTCTTTTTCATCTATAGAAAGTTCGTTTGCTAAAAGTTTACAAGTTTCTTCTGCAATATAAATGCCGTCTGCATTGCATGTGTTTGCGTTACCGCTATTACAAATTATAGCCTGTGCTAAACCATTTTGTATGTTATTTTTAGTTACGGTAAGTGGAGCGCCTTTAACTAAATTGGTCGTGTATACGGCAACCGTATTAGCCAATTTTTCGCTATAAATTAAAGCAAGGTCCCTTTTAGATTTGTTTTTTCTAATTCCTGCATGTATTCCGTTTGCTAAAAAACCTTTTGCGGCACATACACCGCCAGATATAAAGTCCATAATGCTCCTTATAATTCTAAATCTAACTCTTTATCTTTGCCTGTAACGTAATTTAAGCACTCTATTGCGGCACCAGATGCGCCTTTGCCTAAATTATCATATCTTGCAGATAAAATAATTCTTTCATCGTTTCCGTAAACGGAAATTTCCATTGAATCGAGTTTAGAGTATCTACCTGCAGACGTAAAGCCTTGTTCTGCATCTTCAGAGTAGAAAACTATTCTGCTATTGTAATATTTTTTATATACGTTTTTAATTTCTTCTATGCTTTTGTTTATTTGGTTTTTAAATAGTGGGATTGTCACTTGCATGCCACTTTTAAATGGGGCTACTATTGGCATAAAGCAAGGCGCATTTTCTAAACCGGAAATTTTTGACATTTCTTTTAAATGCTTGTGGCTTTGCCCTAATGCGTATTGGCGTGGGTATGAAAGCAACTCGTCTCTATCATCACTTTCGTATTCTGCTATCATTTTTTTGCCACCACCACTATAACCGGTTATAGAAGTACAAGTTAAAAGTGCGTTTTTATCTATAATGCCTTCATCGATAAGTGGCTTAGTTAGCGCAATAAATCCACTTGCGTGGCAACCCGGAACGGCAATTCTCTTTGCACTTTTAACCTTTTCATTAAATTTGAAATCTATTTCTGGAAAGCCGTAAAGCCAACCCTGTTCCGTTCTGTGTGCGGTAGAAGTATCTATAATAACGGTATTGTCGTTTTCTACTAAAGAAACCGATTCCCTTGCCGCATCATCGGGCAAACATAAGAAGGTTACGTCGCTAGAGTTTATTGCTTTTTTTCTTGCATTAACGTCTTTACGTTCTTCTTCAGATAAATTTATTATTTCAACGTCTTTTCTTTTGGCAAGCCTTTCAAAAATTCTAAGTCCCGTAGTCCCTGCCTTGCCGTCTATAAATATTTTAACCATTTTGTAAAAATTCTTTTAACCCTTTTATTTGATTTTCTACTGAAGTGTATCCCGTGCCACCTTTAGAAATTCTTTTTTCTATACACGTTTTTAAGTCTATTTCGGTAAATAAATCTTGTTCAAAAAGTTCGTGTGCTTTTTTGTAATCTTTTAGTGTCAATTCTTCTAACACCTTATTTTCTTTAACGCATTTTCCAACTATTTCCCCAACGGTTTTATATGCAGTACGGAAAGGTACGCCCTTTTTAGTTAAATAGTCTGCTAAATCGGTTGCGTTTATAAAGCCCTTTTGTGCCGCTTTATACATATTATCCTTTAAAACTTTCATACCTTTTAGCATTGGAGTAAACACGGAAAGACAATTTATAACCGTTTCTAAAGCATCGAAAATGCCTTCTTTATCTTCTTGCATATCTTTGTTATAAGCAAGTGGCAAGCCTTTTAGGGTGGTGAGTATTGCCATTAAATTGCCGTATACTCTGCCCGTTTTACCCCTTATTAATTCTGCCATATCAGAATTTTTCTTTTGTGGCATTATAGAAGAGCCTGTTGTAAACTCGTCTGATAATTCTACAAACCTAAATTCCCAACTTGACCATAAAATTATTTCTTCGGAAAACCTTGATAAATGCATCATAATTATTGCAAAACAAGAAAGAATTTCCACACAAAAATCCCTGTCGGAAACGCCATCTATACTGTTTGCAGTTATGCCTTTAAACCCAAGTTTTAATGCCACGTAATCTCTATCCGTGTTATAAGTTGTACCAGATAACGCACAAGAGCCAAGTGGAGAATAATCCATTATGTCAACTGCGTTATCAAGCCTTTTAACGTCACGCTTAAACATTTCTGCATATGCAAGTAAGTGATGTGCAAACGTTATGGGTTGAGCACGTTGCAAATGCGTATAACCCGGTAAAATTGTTTGCTTGTTTTCTTCTGCCTTAATGCAAATAACGTTAAGTAAGGAAAATAAAAGTTCTTTAACAACTTTGCAATTATTTTTTAAATAAAGCCTTAAATCTAATGCAACTTGGTCGTTTCTGCTACGAGCAGTATGCAACTTTTTACCAAGATCACCAATTCTTGATGTTAAAACTTCTTCTATAAACATATGAATATCTTCTGCTGTAGAGGATATTTCTAAAGTGCCGTTTATAATGTCCGTTAAAATGCCGTCAAGACCGATAATAATTTTATCGGCCTCTTCTTTTAAAAGAATACCACACTCACCAAGCATGCTGGCATGCGCAATTGAGCCAAGTATGTCTTCACGGAACATTTTTTTGTCAAACGAAATGGAAGAATTGAAATCGTCGGCTAAACTATTTACTGCACCGTCCGTTCTTCCTGCCCACATCTTTGCCATGTTTTTACCTTTTTATTTTTTTAATTTTTGGTCTACTTCTGCTTGAACTTTTATTGGTAAACCAAATAAGTTTATAAAGCCTGTTGCATCTGCTTGATTATAAACGTTATCTTCACCAAAGGTTGCAATTTCTTCAGAGTAGAGAGAATAATCACTCCAAGCACCTGCTTTAATAATGTTGCCCTTGTAAAGTTTAAGTCTTACTTTACCTGTCACACGTTCTTGAGTTTTATCAACGAAAGCGGAAAGTGCTTCTCTTAATGGGGTAAACCATTGTCCGTTGTAAACTAAGTCTGCAAAAGTAACTGCAAGTTCTTGTTTCTTATGCATTGTCATTTTGTCTAAACAAAGTGTTTCTAAATAAGAGTGTGCTGCGTATAAAATTGCACCACCGGGGGTTTCGTATACACCACGGCATTTCATACCAACTAAACGATTTTCTACAATGTCAAGTAAGCCAATACCATTTTCGCCACCTAACTTATTGAGTTCTAAAACAATTTCTTTAGCACTCATTTTTTTATCATTTAACGCTACAGGAACACCTTTAACAAATTCCATTGTTAAATATGTTGGCTTGTCTGGTGCTTTCAATGGAGATACACCCATTTCTAAAAAGCCTTCTTTATCGTATAAAGGTTCGTTGCCTGCATCTTCTAAATCTAAACCTTCGTGTGATAAGTGCCAAAGGTTTTTATCTTTACTGTAGTTTGTTTCTCTATTTATTTTTAATGGAACGTTATGACTTTCTGCATATTCAATTTCTTCTTCACGGCTTTTAATAGACCATTCTCTCCAAGGAGCAATAATGTGCATATCTGGAGCAAACGCCTTAATGGTAAGTTCAAAGCGAACTTGGTCATTACCTTTACCCGTGCATCCGTGACAAATTGCATCAGCGCCTTCTGCTTTAGCAATTTCTACTATTCTTTTAGCAATAACAGGACGAGCAAAAGACGTGCCTAACATATACTCTTCGTATAATGCGCCTGCCTTTACTGTTGGAATTACGTATTCATCAACAAATTCATCTGTTAAATCTTCTACGTAAAGTTTAGATGCGCCTGTTTTTAAAGCCTTTTCTTCTAAACCTTCAAGTTCATCGGCTTGACCTACGTTACCGGAAACTGCTATAACTTCGCAGTTGTTGTAATTTTCTTTAAGCCAAGGAATTATTATAGATGTATCCAAACCACCTGAATATGCTAATACTACCTTTTTAATGTCTTTCTTTTCCATTTTATATCTCCTAACTTTTTTTATTTAATTTTACTCTTTTACAAAAATTAAGTCAAACAAATTTATGCATAAATAATTACTTTTATAAATATTTTATTCAAATAATGCCTTTTTATGAATATTTATGTGAATATTTTATGCTTTTATTCGTTTGCTAATTTTTAGAAAAGTCCGCTTATAACGCCATCTTCAGAAACGTCTATTCTCTCGGCTGCAGGCACTTTTGGTAAGCCCGGCATTGTCATAATATCACCCGTTAAAACAACTATACAGCCTGCGCCTGCAGATATTTTTACGTTTTTAACTGTCACCTTAAAACCGGTTGGTGCACCGAGTGTTGTTGGGTCATCTGAAAAACTATATTGTGTTTTTGCTATACAAACGGGGCAATTGCCAAAGCCTAAATCGGTAAGTTTTTTAATTTGTGTTTTAGCAAATGGCATAAACACAGTTCCATCTCCGCCGTATATTTTTTTAACAACACTATCAATTTTTTCTTCTATAGAAAGGTCATTTTGATAAGAGAAAGTAAAATTGCCTTTTTCTTCTGTGCAAAGCCTTACAACTTCTTTAGCAAGTTCTTCGCCACCCTTTCCGCCTTCTGCCCAAACGTTAGATAAAATTACGTTTACGCCTAAAGCTTTGCATTCTTTTATTATAAAATCTACTTCGCTATCCGTGTCAGTTGGGAAACGATTAACTGCAACAACGCAAGGGAGTTTATAAACGTTTTTGATATTAGATACGTGGCGAAGTAAGTTTGGAATACCCTTTTTTAAGGCATTTAAATCTTCTGTACCAAGTTCTTTTTTGTCTAAACCGCCGTGCATTTTAAGTGCTCTAATTGTAGCAACAACAACCACAGCATCTGGGGTTAAGCCTGCCATACGGCATTTAATATCTAAAAATTTCTCTGCACCAAGGTCTGCACCAAAGCCTGCTTCTGTGACTGCGTAATCGCCAAGTTTTAAAGCAAGTTTTGTTGCCGTTACAGAGTTGCAACCGTGCGCAATGTTTGCAAATGGACCACCGTGAACCAACGCGGGAGTGCCTTCTAAAGTTTGAACTAAATTAGGCTTTAAGGCATCTTTTAAAAGTGCCGCCATTGCACCTGCCGCTTTTAACTGACCACAAGTTATGGGATTATCATTATAATCGTAGCCAACTATAATTTTTGATAGCCTTTCTTTTAAGTCGGCAATAGAAGAACTTAAACACAAAACAGCCATAATTTCACTTGCAACGGTTATATCAAAACCATCTTCTCTTGGAACGCCGTTAGCCTTTCCGCCAAGACCGTTTACCACGTATCTAAGTTGGCGGTCGTTCATATCAACGCACCTTTTCCAAGTGATTTTTCTAACGTCTATATTAAGTTCGTTTCCCTGTTGAATATGGTTATCTAACATTGCCGCTAAAAGATTATTAGCAGCACCAATTGCGTGGAAATCGCCCGTAAAGTGAAGATTTATATCTTCCATTGGAACAACTTGAGCGTATCCACCACCGGCAGCACCACCTTTTACACCAAAAACAGGGCCTAAAGATGGTTCTCTTAAAGCAACGACAACGTTTTTGCCAATTCTTTTTAAACCATCTGCTAAACCTATAGTCGTGGTTGTTTTACCTTCACCCGCAGGGGTTGGAGTAATTGCCGTAACCAAAATTAGTTTGCCATTTTCTTTTTTAGAATTTTTTAATATAGAAAGGTCTACTTTTGCCTTATATTTTCCATAAGGCTCTAAATATTCTTCTTCTATGCCTGCAAACTTTGCAATTTCATAAATTGGTTTTAATTTAGTTTGTTGTGCAATTTCAATATCGCTTAAATACTTCATTTTAATTTCCTATTTAAAATATTTAGCAGCAGATTCGAATAATTTCATATCATAATTGCCCATAACGTTTTTATACAATCCGCTTCCCCATCTTTCCGAGTGTCCCATTTTACCTAAAACTCTGCCATCTGGTGATAAAATACCTTCTATTGCCATTGTAGAGTTGTTTGGGTTAAACTGAACGGAACTTGTTGCATTGCCGTTTAAATCAACGTATTGGGTTGCTACTTGTCCATTTTTAATAAGTTCGCTTAAAACTTTTTCATCTGCAATAAATCTACCTTCGCCGTGAGAGATAGGAACGTTTATAATATCGCCAACGTTAACCCCTTTAAGCCAAGGAGATTTGTCTGAAACAACCCTTGTTTGTACAATTTTAGATTGGTGACGTGCAATGCTATTAAAAGTAAGTGTTGGAGAGTTTTCACTTGGGTCTACAATTTTACCAAACGGAACAAGACCTAATTTTATAAGTGCTTGGAATCCATTACAAATACCACACATTAAACCATCACGTTCGTTTAAAAGTGCGTGAACTTGTTCTTTAATGCTAGGATTTCTAAAAAATGCCGTAATAAACTTACCAGAACCATCTGGTTCATCACCACCACTAAATCCACCAGGGATAAATATAATTTGAGAGTTTTTAATTTTATCAGTAAAGGTATCTACAGATTTTGCAACACCTTCTGCACTTAAGTTGTTAATAACAAATATGTCGGCTTCTAAACCTGCACGTTCAACTGCTTTTGCTGAATCGTATTCGCAGTTTGTTCCGGGGAATACAGGTATTAACACCTTTGGTTTTGCAACTTTAACGTTTGGCGCAAACACTTTGTTAGATACGAAAGATAAATTTTCCGTTTTTTCTTCTGCTTTTATATTGCAAGAGAAAACGCTTTCAAGTTTGTTTTCGTATTTATTATTTAACGATTCCAACTTAACAGATTCGCCGTTAAATTCAATCTCTAAACTTTCCGTGGTATAACCTATGGTTTTGCCAATTTCTAAATTTTCGTTAAGTTCTAAAATAAAACTGCCGTAGTTATAGCCAAAAATATCTTTTAACGTTAAAGTGCTATCAAATTTAAAGCCAAAGCCGTTACCTATACAACATTTGTAAATTGCTTCTGCCACACCGCCAAAAGTTGGAGTATAACAAGAAAGAACAACGCCCTTTCTCATAAGGTTAGTTACTGTAGAGAACACTTCTTTTAAAGAAGCAACTTCTGGCAAGCCGTCTTTTCCATATTTTGGTGAAATTATTACTACCTTATTGTTTGCGCCTTTAAATTCTGGCGAAATAATATCTTTAATTTTAGAAGTTGTAACTGCAAAGGAAACAAGTGTTGGTGGAACGTCTAAATTTTCAAAACTACCACTCATAGAGTCTTTACCACCGATAGCGGCAATTTCTAATTCCTTTTGAGCCCTAAACGCACCTAAAAGTGCAGATAATGGCTTACCCCAACGGCTTGGGTCTTTTGCTACCCTTTCAAAATATTCTTGGAAAGTAAGATAAACGTCTTTAAATTCTGCACCCGTTGCAATAAGTTTACAAACAGATTCACAAACGGCAAGATATACGCCGTGGTATGGGCTTTTTTCGGTTATATATGGGTTAAAGCCCCAGCTCATTAAAGAACAATCTTCCGTATCACCCTTTTCAAGTGAAATTTTGTGTACCATAGATTGAATTGGAGTGCGTTGATTTTTACCACCAAAAGGCATTAATACAGTGCCTGCACCAATGGTAGAGTCGAACCTTTCACTTAAGCCACGTTTAGAACAAACGTTAAGGTCTGAAACTAAACTTTCCATTTGACCAACAAAGTCGTTTCCAATTTCCTTTTCAAAGCCGTTTGTTTTTGCAGTTTTTACGTTTATATGTTTTTCTGCACCGTTAGAATTTAAGAATTCACGAGAAATGTCTACAATGGTCTTTCCGTTCCAAGTCATTTTAAGTCTTGGTTCGTTAGTCACCTTTGCAACAACCGTTGCTTCTAAGTTTTCTTTAGATGCTAATTCAATAAAACCTTCTACGTCTTTTGATTCTACCACAACCGCCATACGTTCTTGCGATTCACTTATAGCAAGTTCAGTACCATCTAAACCATCGTATTTTTTAGGAACTGCGTTAAGGTCAATTTGTAAACCATCTGCAAGTTCGCCAATAGCAACGGAAACACCACCTGCACCAAAGTCGTTACAACGTTTTATCATACGACTTGCAATTGGGTTCCTGAATAATCTTTGAAGTTTTCTTTCTTCTGGTGCGTTACCTTTTTGTACTTCTGCACCACAAGTTTCAAGTGAAGATAAGGTGTGAGATTTAGATGAACCTGTTGCACCACCGCAACCATCTCTACCCGTTCTGCCACCTAATAATATAATTATGTCCCCTTCTTCTGGTCTTTCACGGCGAACGTTTTCTTCTGGAGCGGCTGCAATAACTGCACCAATTTCCATACGTTTTGCCGCATAGCCATCGTGGTAAAGTTCATCTACCATACCCGTAGCAAGACCAATTTGGTTACCATAAGAAGAATAGCCTGCTGCCGCAGTTGTGACAATTTTACGTTGTGGAAGTTTGCCTTTAAGAGTCTCTGCAACAGGTTTTAATGGGTCAGCAGCACCTGTCACACGCATTGCTCCGTAAACGTAAGACCTGCCGGAAAGTGGGTCTCTTATAGCACCACCAATACAAGTTGCCGCACCACCAAATGGTTCTATTTCCGTTGGGTGATTGTGCGTTTCGTTTTTAAACAATAAAAGCCAAGGTTCTTGTTTGCCGTTTACTGTCACATTAATTTTAACCGTGCAAGCATTAATTTCTTCTGATTCGTCTAATTTATCTAACTTGCCAATACTTTTTAGATATTTAGCGGCAAGTGTACCAACGTCCATTAAGTTTATGGGCTTAACCCTATTTAATGCACGCCTTGTTTCTAAATAATCTTGATAAGTTTTTTCTAAAAGTTCATCTTCAAACTCTACGTTATCTATAGTAGTTAAAAAGGTTGTATGACGGCAATGGTCAGACCAATAGGTATCTATCATTCTGATTTCCGTGATAGTTGGGTCTTTGCCTTCACTAATAAAATATTGTTGACAAAAAGCAATATCATCTTGATCCATTGCTAAACCGTATTGTTTAACAAAAGACGCAAGTTCTTCTTTAGAAAGCTTGTTAAAGCCGGTTAAGGTTGCAACCGTTGTAGGAATTTCGTAATTAACCTTTAAAGTTTCAAACTCTGCCATAGATGCTTCTCTTGATTCTACAGGGTTAATAACGTATTTTTTAATTTCTGCAATTTCTTTTTCGGTAAGATCTCCATCTAAAACGTAAACCCTTGCCGTTTTTACAAGTGGTCTTTCCCCTTTAGAAATTATTTGCAAGCATTGTGCTGCAGAATCTGCACGTTGGTCAAACTGACCGGGGAGATATTCTACTGCAAAAACAATACCCTTAAAACTTTCCGTATTAAAAAGACAATTATCCGTTTGTGGTTCACTAAAAACAGTGTTTAAAGCGTAATTAAAAAGTTCTTTATCTACGTTTTCTACGTCGTATCTGTTTATTACCCTTACACCCTTTAAATTTTTAATACCTAGAAAAGTATTAACGTCTGATAAAAGGGCTGTTGCTTCGTTGTCAAAGCCATTTTTTCTCTCTACGTAAACTCTATATACCATTACTTTAAATTCTCCTTAATAGAAAGCGCCTTTTTGCCTATATCGTTTCTTTTATACTTGTTTTCAAAATTTACTTTGTCCGTTAACTTATATGCTTTTTCTATAGCCGTTTCTAAATTTTTATCAACGGCAGTCACACCAACAACTCTGCCACCAGACGTTTTTAACACTCCGTTGTCAAGTTTTGCACCTGCAACAAAAATTTCGCCGTTAAAATCGCTATCGATTTTTATTTCATAGCCCGTTTGGTATTTTTCTGGATAGCCGTTAGATGCTAAAATAACACAACAAGCACTATCGGTAGAAAATTCTACGTTTATTTTATCTAACGTGCCGTGTGTAGTTGCTTGCATAACGGTAAAAAGGTCGGTTTTTAAAAGTGGTAACACAACTTGAGTTTCAGGATCACCAAAACGGCAGTTATATTCTATAACCTTTGGACCTTCTTTTGTAATCATAAGACCAAAGTATAAACAACCCTTAAATGGTCTACCTTCGCTTACCATTGCGTTAATTGTTGGAATAAAAATTTCCTTTTCTGCACGAAGGGCAACTTCTGCCGTATAGCAAGGGTTTGGTGCAACCGTGCCCATACCACCCGTGTTTAATCCTTTATCAAAATCTTTTGCCCTTTTGTGGTCCATAGATGAAACCATAGGAACAACAGTTTTACCATCGGTAAATGCTAAAACGGAAACCTCAGGACCGGTTAAAAATTCTTCTATAACAACGTTAGAACCACTTTCGCCAAACACCTTATCTTCCATCATAGAAATTACGGCATCTTTTGCTTGCTCTACCGTTTCTGCAATGATAACGCCTTTGCCAAGTGCAAGCCCATCTGCTTTTACAACAACGGGGATTTTGCAAGTATCTAAATATTTTAAAGCACTATCTTTATCGGTAAACGCCATATATTCGGCAGTTGGAATACCATATTTTTTCATAAGATTTTTACTGAAAACCTTACTACCTTCTATTATAGCCGCCTTTTTATCTGGACCAAAACAAGCAATACCTTTTGCGTTTAATGCATCTACTGCACCTAAAACTAATGGATCGTCTTGCGAAACTATTGCATAGTCTATTTTGTTTTCTACTGCAAAATCTACAATTTTGTCTATTTCTTTAACGCCAATGCCAACGCAAGTTGCATCGCTTGCAATACCGCCGTTTCCGGGAAGTGCAAAAATTTCCGTTACACTTTTGTTTTCTTTTATTTTCTTTATAATGGCGTGCTCTCTACCGCCGCCACCAACTACTAAAATTTTCATTTATCTGCCTCTTAATGGTGGAAAAGTCTCATACCGGTAAATGCCATAACCATACCGTATTTATCACACGCACCTATAACTAAATCGTCCCTAATAGAACCACCTGGTTCTGCAACGTAAGATACACCGCTGAGTTTTGCCCTTTCAATGTTATCACTAAATGGGAAGAAAGCATCTGAACCTAAAGAAACACCGCTTATGCCGTTTAAATATTCTCTAATTTCTTGGCTTGTTAAAGGTTTTGGTTGTTCGGTAAAATATTTTTGCCAATTTCCATCTGCAGTCACATCTTCTTCGTTTTTGTTGATATAACCGTCTATAACGTTATCTCTTTCCGGTCTGCCAAGGGTTGGAAGGAAAGGAAGATTTAGCACCTTGTCGTGTTGACGTAAAAACCAAGTATCTGCTTTTCCGCCTGCTAAACGTGTGCAGTGAATTCTGGATTGTTGACCTGCTCCAACGCCTATTGCTTGGCCATCGTAAGCATAGCATACGGAGTTAGATTGAGTGTATTTTAA
>JAGBSS010000158.1 GCA_017631725.1 Clostridia bacterium
GTGGAATTGTATATTTTTGTTAGTATTTTAAAGGTGTTTTTAATTGTGAATAACTTTTCTATTAACGTTTATAAAATTAAAAAAATGTGAATTAAAAAATTTTGTAATTTATAAGATTGTTTTAAAATAGTTTTCGTGTTATAATAAAATTATGAAAGAACTTTTTTTTGAAAAAAATTTTAATTTATCAGATAAACAGATAGAAAAATTTGAAAGTTGTTATAATCTTTTAATAGAATATAATAATAAATTTAATATTACTGCAATAACTGATAAAAAAGAAGTGTATATTAAGCATTTTATAGATAGTATTTTAAGTGAAAAAGAATTTAACAATTATTCACTTTTAGACGTTGGATCAGGCGGTGGATTTCCTGCAATTCCACTTAAAATAGTCAATGAAAACCTAACTGTTTCTATGCTTGAGGCAACTGAAAAAAAGTGTGAGTTTTTAAGGGCAGTTGTTAATAACTTAAATCTTACTAACGTTAACGTTATTAATGGTAGGGCAGAAGAATTTGCTTTAAAAAAAGAGTATAGAGAAGGTTATGATATTTGCTCTGCAAGGGCTGTTGCAAGGCTTAATATTTTAGCAGAATATTGTATGCCGTTTGTTAAAGTTGGCGGTACGTTTTTAGCATTTAAGGGTGAAATTGGTTTAGAAGAATTATCAGAAGCGGAAAATGCTATTAAAACCTTAGGTGGACAAATAGATAAAATAGAAGAATTTGATTTATTTGGTAATAAAAGGTACGTTATTCACGTTAAAAAGATTAAACGTACCGATTTAAAATATCCCAGAAAAAATGGTCAGATAAGGAAAAAGCCTTTATGACGGAAAACTTGAATTTAAATATTTTAAAAACAGCCTGTGTAACAGGTCATAGAAAACTAAAATTAGATTTTAATGCTAATTTATTAGAAGAAAAGTTAGTTGAAATTATAAAAAGTGGTTATAGAAACTTTTTAATAGGTATGGCAGTTGGGTTCGATTCAGTTTGCTTTAAAATATTAAAAAAGTTAAGGGAAATTTACAATTTAAAACTTATTGCTTGTATTCCCTGTGAAAATCAAGAAAAAAATTTTAGTGAAAGGGAAAAAATAGAGTATTTTGAAATGTTATTAGATGCAGATCAAAAAATTTACCTTTCTAAAGAATACAAAAAAAACTGTATGAATTTAAGAAATTTTTATATGGTTGATAATAGTTCGTTAGTAATTGCATACTTAAAAGAGCAAAAAGGTGGCACTTTTAACACGGTAAATTACGCAAAACGAAAAGAAAAAGAAATTGTCTACGTTTAAAAAAGATAAATTTTTGAGAAAAAATATACCTTTATAAACATTATATATATACGCGCGGGCGAAAAGGCAAAACTTTTTGCCCTTTTTTTGTGTTTTAAAAAAAATTTTAAAAAAAATTAAAAAATTTTTAAAAAAGTAGTGAAAAACGCTTTACAACTTTAAAGTAATGAAGTATAATACAATTACTTTAACAAATTAAAGTGCTAAAGTAAAAAAGAAAAAAAATTATTAAATCATTTATTTAAGGAGAGACCTAAAATGAAAAAGAGCAAAATTTTAACACTTATTATGGTATGCGTAATGGCAATCACATCTATCTTTTCTTTAGCAGCTTGTGGCGCAAAAGCAGAAGACGTTAAGAAAATAACTGATGCAGGCAAAATTGTAGTTGGTATAACCGATTATGAACCAATGGACTACAAAGATGAAAGTGGTAAATGGATTGGCTTTGATGCTGAACTTGCAGAAAAATTTGCAGCACAACTTGGTGTAACTTGTGAATTTGTAGAAATTAACTGGAATAATAAAGTAGCAGAAATTAAATCTGGTCAAATCGACCTTATTTGGAACGGTATGACAGCAAGCAAAAAGCTTGGCAAACAAATTGATTTCTCTGTTTCTTATGCTAAAAATGCTCAAGTAGCAGTAGTAAAATCTAACAGTGCAATTGCATCAAAAGCTGATATCGCAGCTGCAAAAGTAACAGCTGAAGCAGGTTCTGCAGGTGAAACCGTAGCAGAAGATGAAGGCTTTAAAAATTACGTTCCAGCTGAGAGCCAAGAAAAAGCACTTATCGAAGTATTATCTGGCACTTCTGAAGTTGCAATAATAGACATTACAATGGCTCAAAGCGTAATTGGTAAAGGTTCTTATGCAGATTTAAAAATTGTTGCAGACGTTTCTTATGGCGATGAAATCTTCGCAGTTGGTTTAAGAAAGAACAGTGACCTTAAAGCAGTTTTAGATGCTTTCTTAAAAGCAGAATATAAAAATGGCACTATTGGTGAGCTTGCATTAAAATATGGCGTAGGTATCAATACAGAAGCATTAGCAGACTAATAATTAAAAGGTAAACAATGGAAGAGTTTGTAAAGGTAATTTCCCAATTAGCAAGTGGATTTTCCGTATCGCTCATATTGTTTACGATAACTTTAATAACAGCGATTCCTTTGGGGTTACTTATCTCATTTTGTTCAATGAGTAAAGTTACCCCAATACGCATATTTACAAAAGTTATCGTTTGGATATTACGCGGAACACCATTAATGCTACAACTATTTATAATATACTACGGGCCAGGATTAGTTGGCTGGTTTAACTGGTCTTCATTAAACACCGGTTGGACTTGGTTTGATAAAACGTTTGATCCTAGGTTTATTGCATCTATTATTGCGTTTGCTATCAACTATGCGGCATATTTTTCCGAAATTTTCCGTGGTGGAATTCAAAGCATTACAAAAGGTCAAACAGAAGCGGGACAAGTTTTAGGTATGACAAAGGGGCAAATTTTCTCAAAAATAGTTCTTTTACAGGTAATTAAAAGAATTGTTCCCCCTATGAGCAACGAAATTATAACGCTTGTAAAAGATACGTCACTTGCAAAAACTGTAGGTGTTCTCGAATTAATTTTCAGGGCACAAGATTTTCTTGATGATGGAATAATTTGGCCTTTCTTATGTGCAGGTTTATTCTATTTAATATTTGTTGGTTTGTTAACTATAATATTTAACAAAATAGAGAAAAAATTATCTTATTTTAAGGCTTAGATATGGCGTTTTTAGAAATTAAAAATTATAACAAAAAATTTGGCGAATTAAAAGTTTTAAAAGGTATAGATTTATCCATTGAAAAGGGCGAAGTCGTTTCAATTATCGGTTCTTCTGGTAGCGGTAAAACCACCCTTTTAAGGTGTATTAACTTTTTAGAAACCCCAGACGTTGGGGAAATGATTTTAGATGGGGAACTTTTGTTTTCCGATTTAGAATCTAAAAAATACACCGAAAAAATCTTGCGTAATAAAAGATTAAACTTTGGCTTAGTATTTCAATCTTTTAACCTTTTTCCGCAATATAACGTGTTAAAAAACTTAACTTTAGCACCTACTCTTTTAATTAAAACTAAAGCAAAAAAATTAAAAGAACAATTAAAAGGTCAAGGCAAAAAGTTTTTAGAAATTAAAAAAGAAATAAAAGAATACGTTAATTCAGAAAGAGAAAGAATAGAAAAAGAAGCATTAATTTTATTAGAAAAAGTAGATTTAACGGAAAAGAAAAATTCTTACCCGTGCGAACTTTCAGGTGGTCAACAACAACGTGTGGCAATAGCAAGAGCACTTGCTTTAAAGCCGAAAATACTCTGTTTTGACGAGCCGACAAGTGCGCTTGACCCAGAACTTACGGCAGAAGTTTTAAGGGTTATAAAGTCGTTAAAAGAAGGCGACCGCACAATGATTATAGTAACGCACGAAATGGGCTTTGCAAAAAGCGTATCGGATAAAGTTGTATTTATGTCCGAAGGTATAATTGCAGAACAAGGCTCGCCAAAAAAATTATTTACAAACCCCAAGACAGAGGCACTTAAAAATTTCCTTGCAAACACGGGGGACAAGGAGGGAAATTAAATGTCTGAAAATTTAGACAGAGAAGTTAAGGAATTATTTGAAACTTTGGCAAAAATAAAAAATGCAGAACTTTTAAACGATTTGTTTATAGACCTTTGCACAAGAAAAGAAGTAGATTCTATGGCACAACGTTTAAAGGCTGCAAAACTTTTAGCAGAAGGTGCAACTTACGAACAGGTTATAGCAGAAACGGAGATATCTTCCGCCACCTTATCGAGAGTATCTAAAGCGTTAAAATACGGAAAAGGATATAAAGCTCTTTATAAAAAATAAAAATAGAAAAAGCGGGAGTAAACTTCCGCTTTTAGTTTAATAAAAAGCCCACCGAACACGGTGGGCTTTAACTTTTTAAGACTATTTATCAGCTAAATGCTTATATGCTTTAAGTCTTGCTTCGCTGTCCTTTTTAGTTGTTTCGAAAAGGTTTTCAGCAAGTTCTGGGCGAGCCTTCATTAAAGATGCATATCTGGTTTCGCCTAAAAGGAATGCCTTATAGTCTGCAACAGGATCTTTGCTATCTAAAGTGAAAGGATTTTTGCCTTCTTCTTCTAATGCAGGGTTATACCTGTATAATTGCCAGTAACCGCAATCAACAGCCTTTTTCTCTTCATCTTGAGATTTTGTCATATTAATACCGTGGTTAATACAAGGTGCGTAGCAAATGATAAGTGATGGGCCGTTATATCTTTCTGCTTCTTCTA
Organism: Clostridia bacterium; assembly: GCA_017631725.1. Classification (GTDB taxonomy): domain Bacteria; phylum Bacillota; class Clostridia; order Christensenellales; family Borkfalkiaceae; genus UBA1259. The sequence continues at coordinate 4,627 of JAGBSS010000158.1, forward strand.
AAGCGTTTAATAATTGTTGTTTATTAGCGCCCATAGCACATTGAGCAACGTATACGTAGCCATAACTCATAGCCATCATACCAAGGTCTTTTTTCTTAACTCTCTTACCTGCAGCTGCAAATTTTGCAATAGAGCCGGTTGGGGTAGACTTACTTGCTTGTCCACCTGTATTAGAGTAAACTTCGGTATCTAAAACTAAAACGTTTACGTTTTCGCCACTTGCTAACACGTGGTCTAATCCACCGTAACCAATATCGTATGCCCAGCCATCGCCACCGAAAATCCAAACGGAAGGTTTAACTAAACAATCGAGATTACCTTTAATATATTCTAAACCACTTTCTTTAGCAACTGCAGTTTTAACTAATTCTGCTGCAACTTTAGAAGCATCTGCATTATCTTTGTCTTGAATCCAAGTGTTAAATGCATTTTTGGTTTCTTGGCTAACGTTATCCATATTAGCAAGCATATCTTCTTCTATTTTAGTTCTACGAGCAGAAAGTGCTAAATTCATACCATAACCAAATTCTGCGTTGTCTTCAAACAAGCTGTTAGCCCAAGCAGGACCTCTACCTTTGCTGTTTACTGTGTATGGACAAGTTGGAGCAGAACCGCCGTAAATAGAAGAACAACCGGTTGCGTTTGCAACAACCATTCTATCACCGAAAAGTTGAGTTACTAACTTAACGTAAGGTGTTTCGCCACAGCCTGCACAAGCGCCAGAGAATTCGAATAATGGTTTGTTAAATTGTGATTTTTTAACACCTGTCATTTTAGCGGTAACTGCAGGGTCAACTTCTGGAAGTGATTCTGCAAAGTTCCAATTATCGTTTTCTTTAACTTCAAGTTTTGCAAGTGGAACCATATTTAATGCGTTGTCTTCTGCATTTGCTTTCTTTTCGCCTGCTGCAACTGCTTTCTTTAATGCGGTTTGGTTAACAGGACAAATATCAGCACAAACGCCACAACCCATACAATCAAGTGGAGAAAGTTGAATTCTAAACTTATAGCCTGTTGCTTGCATAGCAGGTTTAACGGTAAAGCCTTCTGGAAGTTCTTTACTATCTTCTACTAATACAGGGCGGATACAAGCGTGTGGACAAACGAACGAACATTGGTTACATTGAATACATTTATCAATATTCCATTCAGGAACTAAAACTGCAACACCACGTTTTTCATACTTGGTAGTTCCGGTTGGAACAACGCCATCTGGGTTAAAAGCAGAAGAAGGAAGTTTGTCGCCTTCTAAAGTAAGAATTGGGTGAACGATGTTTTTAAAGTATTCGTTATCTGCAACTTTTGCCATATTAGCACCAGAAGTGCTGGTTTTCCAAGATTCTGGAACGTCTATTTTAATAAGGTTTGCTTCTGCAGAGTCAATTGCGTTGTAGTTCATTTGAACGATAGCATCGCCTTTTTTAGCAAATGACTTGTAAGCCATTTTCTTCATAAATTCTACAGCATCGGTATAAGGAATAATGTTAGCAACCTTAAAGAAAGCAGATTGTAAAATAGTATTTGTTCTACCCTTTAAGCCAAGACCCGCTGCAATTTTAATAGCGTCTATAACGTAAAGGTTAATGTTTTTGTTAGCAATGTCGTTTTTAACTTTTGCAGGTAAAACGCTTTCTAATTCTTCTGCAGTTTTAGCAGAAGTGTTGAAAAGGAACGTACCGCCTTCTTTAATATCGCCGGTCATGTTATAACGGGTGATATAAGATGGGTTAGAACATTGAACAAAGTCTGCTGCGTCAATTAAGTAAGCAGATTGAATTGGGGTATCGCCAAATCTTAAGTGAGAAACGGTTATACCACCAGACTTTTTAGAGTCGTAGAAGAAATAGCCTTGAACGTATTTATCGGTGTGGTCACCTATAATTTTAATAGAGTTTTTGTTTGCACCAACCGTTCCGTCTGAGCCAAGACCCCAGAACTTACAAGATACCGTGCCAACAGGAGCGGCATTGTATTGTTCGCTAAAGTCTAAAGAAGTGTTTGTTAAATCATCGTAAATACCAACGGTAAAGTGATTTTTTGGTTCTGCAAGTTCAAGGTTTTTGTAAACTGCGTAAACCATAGATGGGTTAAATTCTTTAGAACCTAAACCATATCTACCACCAACAACCTTAATATCGGTCATACCTTTTTCTAAAAGTGCAGAGCAAACGTCTAAATATAAAGGTTCGCCTAAAGAACCTGCTTCTTTAGTTCTGTCTAATACTGCAATTTTCTTAACCGTTTTAGGAAGAGCATTTACAAAAGCATCTATAGCAAAAGGTCTGTATAATCTAACTTTAAGCATACCAACCTTGTAGCCGTTAGCGTTCATTTTGTTAATAGTTTCTTCAACTGCATCTGCACCGCTACCCATTAATACAACAACGTTTTCAGCATCTTCTGCACCAACGTAATCGAATAAGTGATAGTTTCTGCCGGTTAATGCGTTAACCTTGTCCATCATTTCTTGAACGATAGCAGGGGTTGCATCGTAATATTTGTTAGCAGTTTCTCTGTTTTGGAAATAGATGTCAGAGTTTTGAGCAGTACCTTTTTGAACAGGGTGTTCTGGGTTTAATGCCCTTGCTCTAAAATCTTCTATATCCTTCATATCAACTAATGCTTTCATTTCATCGTAATCAATAGCATCAATTTTAGAAACTTCGTGACTGGTTCTAAAACCATCGAAGAAGTGAAGGAAAGGAACTTTAGATTTTAAAGTTGAAAGGTGAGATACAAGTGCTAAATCCATAACTTCTTGAACAGAGTTAGAAGCTATCATAGCAAAGCCCGTTTGACGGCAAGCCATAACGTCTGCATGGTCGCCAAAAATGTTAAGAGCGTGTGCTGCAAGAGCCCTTGCACTTACATGGAAAACCGTTGGGAGTAATTCACCAGCGATTTTATACATATTAGGAATCATAAGTAATAAGCCTTGGCTTGCGGTGTAGGTAGTAGTTAAAGCACCTGCCATAAGTGAGCCGTGAACTGCACCTGCTGCGCCTGCTTCAGATTGCATTTCTGCAAGGCGAAGTTTTTGACCAAACATATTAACTCTGCCGTCTGCTGCCCATTGGTCCGCAACTTCTGCCATAGGAGAAGAAGGTGTAATTGGGAATATAGCCGCTACTTCGCTGAAAGCATAGGCTACGTGACTGGCGGCGGTGTTTCCGTCGATTGTCAATTTTTTCATGTTTTACCTCCGAATAAATGTATATAATGCTATAACATAAAGTATTATACATATTAAAGTGTAAATAGTCAACGAAAAGGCAAAATTTTTCTTATAGAAAAAAGAAAAAAACAAAGGGTTTAAAAAAAAGACCTTTCTTTCCTTGCGAGATGCGTTGCAATTTGGTATAATATCATCTATGGCACAAATTTTACTTGAAAACGTATCTTTTTCATACGATAAAAACCACAATGCGTTAAATAACGTATCTTTATCTATTGAAAAAGGGGAATACGTTGCAATTTTAGGGCATAACGGCAGTGGAAAAAGCACACTCGCAAAGCTTTTAAACGGGCTTATAACCGCAAATTCTGGAAATATGGAAATTTGTGGTCTTTCCCCATTTGAAAAGAAAAATTTATTTGAAATCAGAAAAAAAGTGGGTGTAATTTTCCAAAATCCGGACAATCAATTAGTCGCTTCTATTGTAGAAGACGACGTGGCTTTTGGTCCGGAAAATTTGGGCGTTAAAAGAGATGAAATTGCTAAAAGAATAGATTTTGCTCTTTCAAGCGTTAATATGTTAGATTTTAAAAAATCTTCTCCTACAAGGCTTTCTGGTGGTCAAAAACAACGCATTGCAATTGCAGGTGTTTTAGCATTGCAACCACAAGTTTTAGTGTTAGATGAATCTACTTCTATGCTTGACCCAAGGGGTAGGGAAGAAGTGCTTTCGGTAGTAAAAAAATTAAACGAAAGTGGCGTTACGGTAATTGCCATAACACATTATATGGATGAAGCGGTAGAAGCCGATAAAATTTACGTTTTAAGTGGCGGAGAAGTTGTTTGTTCAGGCACTCCAAATCAAGTTTTTGCAGAGAAAAAAGCATTAGAAATTGCAGGGCTTGAACTTCCACTTTCACAAAAAATAGCAAACCAACTTAAGCAAAACGGAATACCTATGGAGCAAGACGTTTTAACGGAAAATTCTTTATTGGAGGGGCTATGCAAGTTGTTGTAAAAAACCTTAATTACACGTATAGCAAAAACTCTAAAAGTGTTGCGGTTAAGGCGTTAAAAGGTATAAATTTAACCATTGAAGAAGGGGAATTTTTTGGCATTATTGGTGAAACGGGTAGTGGAAAATCTACCTTTATTCAACACCTTAACGGACTTATTAAAACGACTAAAGAAGACTGTGAGTGCTTAAAAATAGGCGAGTTTGACCTTACGGAAAAAAAGTGTAATTATAAAAAATTGCGTTCTAAAGTGGGTATGGTTTTCCAATATCCAGAGTATCAACTTTTTGCCGAAACGGTAGAAGCAGACGTTATGTTTGGGCTTAAAAATTGTAAGCCGGAAATGACTGAAGAAGAAAAGAGTTCGGCAGTAAAAAAAGCATTAGAATTAGTAGGTCTAAACTACTATGAAATAAAGGACAAGTCTCCATTTGAACTTTCCGGTGGACAAAAAAGAAGGGTGGCAATAGCAGGTGTTTTAGTGTTAGAGCCAGAAGTTTTAATTTTAGATGAACCCGCCGCCGGTTTAGACCCAAAAGGTAAGAGAGAATTATTAAAACTTTTAAAAGAAATTCACGGCAAAACCGTTAAAACAACGGTTATTGTTTCTCACGATATGAATTTAATTATGGAAGAGTGCGACAAAGTTGCTTTATTCCATAAGGGCAACGTTGCCAAAGTAGATGCTCCTGAAAATATTTTTAAGGATAAAGAATTGGTTTCGTTATGTGGGTTAAAATTCCCGCTTACCGCAAGCCTTTATCACGCTTTAAAAGAAAAGGGAGTAAGCCTTAAAACAAATTTAAAGGTGGAAAATTTTATTAAAGCCGTAACTGAATATTACAAGGGGGAACAAAGATGAAAGACGTAGCCTTTGGTCAATATTTCCCTTCTAATTCGGTAATTCACAAAATGAATCCGGCAATTAAATTATTGCTTGCAATTGCATTTATAGTTGCCGTATTTTTAGTGCGTGCCTTCCACTTTTTAGGGTTTGGGGTTTGTTTTGCATTTTTAATTTCAGTGACTATAATTGCAAAAATTCCTTTTTCTAAAATGTTAAAAAGTATAAAGGCAATTTTGTTCTTTATAATTTTCTCGGCAGTAATACAAATATTTTTCAATAAAAAAGGCACTCCGCTTTGGGAAAACGGGTTTATAACAGACGTTGCTCTTTTAAACGCAGGATACATTATAGTTAGAATAACCTTGGTGGTTTTGGGGGCATCGCTTTTAACCTTTACCACTTCTCCTGTAGAACTTGCAGACGGAATAGAAGTTTTATTAACTCCGTTAAAGTTGGTAAAATTCCCCGTGCACGAGTTTGCGTTAATTATGAGTATTGCCTTAAGATTTATTCCAACCCTTTTAGATGAAACGGACAGAATTATAAAAGCACAAAAGGCAAGGGGTGCAGATTTTGAAAGCGGTAACGTTTTTAAAAGAATAAAAGCATTAGTTCCCGTGCTAATTCCACTTTTAATTAGTTCGTTTAGAAGGGCAGATGAACTTGCAGATGCAATGGATGCACGTTGTTATGCAGGTAGCAAAAATAGAACGAGATATAAAAAGTTAGAAGTTGCCTTTAAAGACGTGTTTGCTATTATTGTAATGGCAGGATTAATAACGGCTGTGGTATTTTTAAACAAATTCAACTTAATACCATATCTTGCGGCGGTGGTATAATGAAAGTAAAATTAGTTATATCATACGATGGAACGGATTATAGTGGTTGGCAAGTTCAACCAAATAAAAACACCATACAAGGACAGTTAGAAAGTGCAATTTTTTCACTTACGGGTGAAAAGGTGCGTGTGACAGGTAGCGGAAGAACAGATGCCGGCGTTCACGCAGAAAGGCAAGTTGCTTGCTTTAACGTTAAAACGGAAAGTATACCTGCGGAAAAATATTATTTAGCCTTAAACACAATTTTACCGCCAGACGTAAAGGTAATTGAAAGCAGTTTAATAGAAGAAGACTTTCACCCTGTAAAGTGTGCAAAGAAAAAAACTTACGTTTATTCCTTTTATTTATCTAACGTAGAATTACCTTTAAAAGAAAGGTATGCCGTAAAAATTTCACAAGATTTAAACTTATCAGAAATGCAGGCGGCGGCAAGGTTAATAGAAGGGGAGCACGATTTTAAGGCTTTTTGTTCAAGCGGATCAAGTGTGTTAACTACTGTTAGGGAAATTTACTCGGTAAAAATAGAAAAGGTGGAAAACGACCTTAAAATTTACGTAACGGGAAACGGGTTTTTATATAATATGGTTAGAATAATTTGCGGAACTCTTTTAAAAATTGGAGAAGGCAAGTTAGATAAAAACGTTATTTTAGAAATGTTTAAAAATTTAAAGAGAGAAAGGGGTGGAAGAACTCTTCCGGCAAAAGCACTTAAACTTTTAAACGTAGAATACCGGTAAAATAGTGTTTAAGAAATTTTTAACCACAATATATAGTGAAATAGCAAAAAAACGTAAAAAATAATATAAAAATAGTTAAAAAAAGCAAAAAAACACTTGACTTTTTGCTTGGTAATAATTTAATATAATTAAGCGTTTATAAGGGAAATTATGCGGTGGGTAGCCCCCCACTGTCCTAAAATTCGTGTTTAAAGGTTAATAATTTTCTTTAAAAACTCACAAAAACTTAAGGAGACATATTAAAATGAAAACTTATATGGCACACGCAGATAACGTTGTCAGAAAGTGGTTCGTGGTAGATGCAGAAGGTATGGTTTTAGGTCGTTTAGCATCTAAAGTTGCTGCTATTCTTCGTGGCAAAAACAAGCCTACTTTTACCCCAAACGTAGACACTGGCGATTTTGTTATCGTATTAAATTGTGATAAAGTAGTTTTAACAGGTAAAAAATTAGAAAAGAAGTATTATAGATATCACACCGGTCACATTGGCGGTTTAAAATCTATACAATATAAAACTCTTATGGAAAACAAGGCAGACGTTGCCGTTTACGAAGCAGTTAAGGGAATGCTTCCTAAAAACTCTCTCGGTAGATCTATGCTCACCAAACTCAAAGTTTATAGGGGAGCAGAACACAACCATCAGGCTCAAAAGCCCGAAGTTCTTAAATTAGTTTAGGGGTGTGAATTATGGCAAAAGTTACGTCTAAAAAGAAAATTCAATATTGGGGAACGGGCAGAAGAAAAAAGGCAATCGCAAGGGTACGCCTTCTTCCTACCGGTGATGGTCAAATTGTAATAAACGGCAAAAGTTTAGATCAATATTTTGGTCTTGACACCTTAAAGTTTATTGTAAATCAACCATTAGTATTAACTGAAACTTCCGCTAAATACGACGTTATTGTTAACGTAACAGGTGGTGGTTTTACAGGCCAAGCAGGTGCAATTCGCCACGGTATTTCTCGTGCTTTATTACAAGCAGAACCAGAAACAAGAGCAGCGCTTAAAAAAGCAGGTTTCTTAACTAGAGACTCCAGAATGAAGGAAAGAAAGAAATATGGCTTAAAGAAAGCACGTCGTGCTCCACAATTCTCAAAGAGATAATTTACGAAAGCATATTTGGAGAAAGTTATCAACAAAAATCAAAAAGACAGGTTTTTATACCTGTCTTTTTTTGTTTTGAAAAATCAAAACTCCTCTATTCCTAAAATATAGTCGGATTTCACATCAAGAACTTTGCACAGTTTGGCAAAAGTGTCAAGTGCGGGAAAAATGTCCTCACACATATATTTGGATACCGTTTGAAAGGATACACCTATTTGTTTTGCTATTTCTTTTTGTGTTAGATTGCTTTGTTTAATTGATTCTCTTAATCTTGATTGTATAGTTTGTAAATCCATAAATTATCACCACCCTTACGATATTATTCTCGCATAATGTACGACAAAATACTTGACAATCGTATATTATGCGAGTTATAATATAGAAAAGGAGAATGTTAGATATGAAATGCAGTTATTGTGGAAAAGAAAATTGTAAAATTATCGAAGAGGAAAAGCCTACGGAAACTTGGCGTGTAGTTTTAGCGGTGCTGCTTTTTCCTATTGGGTTATTGTTTTTGTTTGTAAAGGGAAAGCAAAATGTAAAATATTGCCCTGATTGTGGAAAGAAAGAAAACATTTAACAAAAAAGAGGCGAAAAATGAAAAAACTTTTAACATTTTTTTTAATCTGTTTATTTGTTTTAAGTGGTGTAGGATGCGCTATGAGTTCTGGTGAAGAATCAAAGCAACCCGACCTTTCTGTTAGTGATGTTACAACAAATTTAGAAACGGGCTTGAATTATTATACACTTGAAGTAAATGGTTATGTTACAAACAATACGGTGTTTGATACAAACACCATAATTATAGAATTTACGATTTATGATGTTAACGGAGTGATACTTGGCACGGCGACTGATTATGTAAACAAGGTTAGAGCAAAACAAACGGGAAGGTTTAGTTGTACATATATGGAGAAAATATCGTTAGGAAAACCAACAAGAGCCAAATTGACACGATTAACCTATAGATAAAAATGATAACATTATGTAAAAGATAATATTTTATTTCAAACTCAAAACGGTGTTACATTTCGTAGCACCGTTTTTTTATAACAAAAACCCCAACCAGCAGGTTGGGGTTTAGTTTATTAGGTTTTAATTATTTATCATTTCTCATTTGTTGTAAATCGAAGTGAATATCGTAAGCCTTTTCTTCATCGGTAAATTTACGGCGGGTGTCAACAACCTTTCCGTCGTTAATCTTTCTATCTTCTACGTCTTCAGTAGTACCCATAACGGTTACGTTTACTTGTCTACGGCGAGCAATAACGTGATCCCAGTCGATAAAGTAGATGTGAGCAAATAAACCAAGGTCAAGTTTGCCATCTTTAATGGTTAACGTTTCGCTTCTGCCAAAGAAAACAGAGCGGAGATGTCCATCGGTGTTCATTGAAGAATAGTCGCCAGGTTCGTTTACGTATCTGCCATATTGAGCGTGGATAGGACCTGGGTGGCGATATTGATGTTCTTCTGCAAAGTCAGGAATCATTTTTCTCATAATATCGAGAAGGTCGTGTTGAAGATATTCAAGGTCAAACGTGTCGATATCGTGTGAACATTCTTGAACCATTACTGAACAAGTAGTGTGATGTGAAACGATTGCAACCGTTCCGTTCTTAACGCCAGATGCTGCTACGATATCAAGAATTTCTTTTCTGATATCGTGGAAAGTTGGTATCCAACCTCTGGATTGTAGTTCGATTTCTTTTTGAAATACTTTAAATTCCATAATATACTCCTTTAAAAAGCGTTTTCGCAATATTATTTTTTATTTAATCTTTCTCCAACTGCACCACCGGGATGAATAAGTGCAAATTGCTCGTTTTTAAACCCTGTTTCTTCTATTAATGCAGTTTGCAACGAGTGGAATATCATACAAAGTGCGGTGGTAGAAGTTGTGCCTTGTGAATTATACCTGTCCGTTTCTCTATTAACGTGTTGTTTTAAAACAACGTCTGAACTTAAGGCAAGCGGGCTTTCCATATTTTCAGTTACGGAAATTATTTTTACGTTTTTGCTTTTGCATATGTCTATAATAGGGAGAAGTTCTTTTGTTTTTCCACCACGAGAAGCAAAAATCATAACGTCACCGTCTTGTAAAAACCCTGTTGCACCGTGAACGGCTTCTGCAGGAGAGATAAACCTTGCAGGGCGTTCTATGCAACAAAGCAAGTGCGCCATGTGTTGGCAAATTATTCCCGAATGCCCGCAACCGCAAGTGCCAATTCTTTGTGCGTTTTTAAGTAAATCAACGGCTTTTGAAAAGGCTTCTTCATCGAAAAAAGAGAGCATTTCTTCTATGCATTCTTTTTCAATTTGATAGGCTTGTTTTACAATTTCTAACGTTTGTTTATTCATAATTCTCCATAGCGTTTTATAACTATTTGTGTAAAAAAATTATATCATAGCACAAGAAACTTTGTCAATGCAAAAAAAAGGGTAAAGAAATCATAGCATAATCAACCTATTTTCTTTTACTTTAAAAGCATAATTTTTACAAAAAATAAAATAGTAAAATTATGTTTAAAATATTTCCTTAAAGAGCTAAGTTTCTATTGACATTGTTAGTTTTTAATAGTTATAATTTAATTAATAAAGTTATAAAAGGAGCGACCTTATGAAACAAAAAATAAGAACACCTTACTTTGAAATTGGCACAAAAAATTATATTTGGGGAGATACCGTGCTTGAATATGCTATTGCCGCAGACAAGGCTGCAGAAAAGTACGATATCGACGTGTTGTTTATAACTCCGGCAACTGAAATTAGAAGGGTTTGTGAAAACACAAAACACCTTATCGTTTTAGCACCTTATATGGACACTTTAAGACCGGGCCGTGGCATGGCAGACGTTTTACCTGAAGGCTTAAAGGCTGCAGGTGCAAAGGGTGTTGTTATAAATCACTGCGAAAAGCCTATGTCTTTACCACAAATGAAAAAGACCATTGAAAGGGCAAAAGAATTAGACTTTTTAGTATTTGCTTGTGCAGATACGATAGAAGAAGCAAAGGCTCTTGCTCAACTTCACCCAGACATTTTAAATCCAGAACCATCTGAACTTATCGGTGGCACTGGTGGTGGCGTAAGCAGTATGGATTACGTTAAAACGGTTATTAAAGAAATAAAATCAATTGATGAAAACATTTTAGTAGAACAAGCCGCAGGTATTACTAACGGTCAACAAGTTTACGATTTTATTATGGCTGGTTCAGAAGCAGCGGGTGCGGCATCTGGAATTATGAACGCAAAAGACCCAATTGCTATGATAGATGAAATGATTGCTGCAACAAGGCGTGCGGCAGACGATTTAAAAAAATTAAAGGAAGGTAAATAATTATGGTTTATAGAGAAAAAATTGAACTTCAATCAAATGATAGGGCTATAACTTTTCATAACATAACAAGCCAAGTTGCAGAGATTATAAAACGCTCAAAAATCTCTAATGGCATAGTAAGCATTTATTCTCATCACACAACTTGCTCTGTAATAACGCAAGAACTTGCATTTGATATGTCAATTACAGGTTTAGAAACATTACAACAAGACTTTGTAGAATGTTTACAAAAAATAATGCCAGACTGCACGAGAGAAGGCATTTATCTTCACCCCGGTCCAAAGGCACTCGTTTTTGCTGAAGAACACGGCGAAGATGCAA
>JAGBSS010000159.1 GCA_017631725.1 Clostridia bacterium
GTATCTTGAAGTGTTTCATCAAGTGCGTGCCACATATGAAGTTGTCCTGTTATATTTGGTGGGGGTATAACAATTGTAAACGGCAATTTGTTAGCATCTACTTCTGCCCTAAAATAGCCGTTACTTTCCCATTCTTTATAAATTTCCGTTTCAAATTCGGAAGGATTATAACTTTTTTCCATACTCATAGAGAAAATCTCCTTTTTTCATCCAAATAATTATACTTTAATACTTGAAGATTGTCAAACGTAATTATTGCATCATAAAATAATTATTATAAATAATTTGGAGAAAGGATATGAAAAAATTTTTTATTAGTTTATTTTGTGTTTTATTTGCGCTATCTCCATTTGCCGCTTGCAAAAGCGCTAATGGTCTTAAAACAATACGCTTAAACGAAGTGACTCACTCTGTTTTTTATGCCCCTTTATACGTTGCAATAGAAAACGGTTACTTTAAAGACGAAGGAATTAAAATTGAATTAACTAACGGCGGTGGTGCAGATGCATCTATGACTGCATTGTTGTCAAAAAGTTCTGATATAAGTTTAATGGGCCCAGAAACGGTTATCTACGTTCAAAATCAAGGCAAGCAAGATTTACCCGTTGTTTTTGGTCAATTAACTCAAAAAGATGGTTCTTTTTTAGTATCAAGAAACCCTGAACCTAATTTTAAATGGGAAGATTTAAAAGGAAAAAGCATTTTAGCTGGCAGACGTGGTGGTGTTCCAGCAATGACTTTTGAATATATTTTAAAAGAATTAGGTTTAAATATTGGTGATGATTATCAATTAAATTTTGACGTTCAATTTAACCTTATGACAAGCGCATTCTTGGCAGGAACAGCAGATTATTGTACGGTTTTTGAGCCAACGGCATCTGAATATCAAAGTGCAGGAAAATGGCATATTGTAGCAAGTGTAGGAGAACAAGGTGGAGAAATTCCTGATACTTCGTTTATATCTCTTTCGAGTTACTTAAATAAAAACCCAAAAATAATTAAATCATTTTTAAAAGCACTTAAAAAAGCACACGAATTTATAGATAATAACACCGAAAAAGTTGTTGCAGAAGCAATAATAAAGCAATTCCCTTCTACAACTATAGATTCAATTGAAACTTCTTTAATTAGTTACAAAAACATTAATGCTTGGAAAAAAGATTTTATAGCAACAGAAGAAAGTTTTACAAGATTACAAAATATTATGATTAACGCAGGTGAATTACAAAACAAAGTTGATTTTTCTAAACTTGTAAACAATTCTTTTGCACAGGAATTATTATAAAAATAATAAAACACTTATGAAAACCTTATTAGAAATTAAAAACGTTTCTTTAACTTATCAAACGTTAACAGATGAAATAAAAGCAATAGAAAATTTAAGTTTTTCTTGCAGTAAAGGAGATTTCGTTTCAGTTATAGGTCCTTCTGGTTGCGGAAAAACAACAATTTTATCACTAATTGCAGGGTTAATACAACCCACAGAAGGAGAAATTTTAATAAATAACAAAAGAGTTAAAAGTGGATTTGAAGTTGGCTATATGTTGCAAAAAGACCACTTGTTCCCTTGGCGCAATATAGAAAAAAATCTATTTTTACCGTTAGAAATAAAAAAAAATTGACACTGCCGAAAACAAAAAGTTTGCACTGTCTCTTGCGGAAAAATATGGGCTAAAAGATTTTGTGAAAAAATACCCGCATCAGTTATCAGGCGGTATGAGACAAAGGGCTGCTTTAATAAGAACTTTGGCATCTAAACCGGAGATTTTGCTTTTAGATGAACCATTTTCCGCCCTTGACTA
>JAGBSS010000160.1 GCA_017631725.1 Clostridia bacterium
CTTGTCAGCGTGATCTCGCAGGGCTCGCGCAAAGCGGAAAGTGCCGCAATCACGGCGGAAAGCTCCATACGGTTATTGGTGGTCATTGAAACTTGTAAACAGGGCGTAAAATAGATGCATCTATTTCCCCAAAAAGTTCGTTATACACAGAACAAAACAATCTATAATTTTCATTTGCCGACTTTTTAATATCTTGATAACTAAAATTATATTCAGCGTAATTTTCAAAAAACAAAGCAACGGAAAACTCACATAATCCTTCATCTAAAAAGGCGTGTTCAATGCCGTTATTCCCCACCCCAGATTGCCACCATTGATGAGCCGTTTCGTGTACTGCAACTTCTATTTTCTCAAGGTCTAAAAGTTCATCGCTAATATAGACAAGCCCCGAATATTCCATACCCCCTTCTAAAAACTGCGTTTGACAAACGGAAAAACTTTCATAAGGAAACTCTCCAAACCTTTCTTCAAATAAAACTACTGCCTTTTCTACCGCGGAAATAACTTGAATTGGGTTTTCATCATTTATGAAAAAGTATCTTAAACTTATTCCGTTTAAGTTTTTCTCTATGCACTCAAATTGCTCGGATAAAACAAGGGCAAAAGATTTAAGTTTATTTGCTTTTATGATATAAGTAACCTTTTCGTTTAACTCCTTTTTGTTTATTATTGTTCCGGAATATGCCACGTTAAATTGCTTATCTACAGTAAATTTCACCAAATAATTACTGCTATCACTATAAAACGGGTCTCCGTTAGAATAATACACGCACTCGTAAAAGCCGTTGTTTGTAATCCCGCAAACAATAGGGTAAAAATCGGCTAAATTTATGCTTTTTTCGGTGATTCCCGTTCTTGAAATAACGTTTGCTAAAACCACCTTAAACTTTATAACAATTTTAATCCGTTCGTTAGGAAAAAGTTCATCTTTTAAATTTACCGACAAAATATTTTGGTCTACCCCCGTTATAGAGTAATCTAACGGCATATTAGCGTTTGCTACCGATAAAATTTCAATTCCGCCATAACTTTCTCCATTATAATAGGCAGAATAAAAATACTCTTTTGCCACCGCCGTATATTTTGCGTTTTTTCTATATGCGTTAGGATATAAATTAAACTTTATCTCCTTTAAACTTTGGCTATAACTATTATAAAAATCCACCGTTTCTTCGCCCGTTAAGATATTGTCGTTTAACTCGCAGTCTATTTTATATTCTGTAATTGCATCTCTTTTTTCGCACCCAAAGAAAGGACAAACTAAAATAAAAGCAAAGAAAAAACTAAATAACAACCAAAATTTTTTCATAAAAAAATCTCCAAATAAACTGCTTTAATTTATTCGGAGATTTAAATTTTTATTCTATAAACTACTTGTTTTCTTCTTGAAAATATTTTTCTGGATCTATGGTTTCGCCATTTTCACTAACTTCAAAATGCAAATGCGCACCCCTTTTATATTCCGTTCTATTACTTACCGAAACGTGCCCTATCGTGTCTCCCGTTTTAACGCTTTTCCCAACCGGTATAAAGTCAGCATCTTGCAAAGAATTATAAATGGTTTTAAGCCCGTTTCCGTGGTCTATTGTGACTGTGACACCCTTAATAAGGTCAGTTTCAACACTTTCTACAATTCCGTCGTAAACGGCTTTTACAGGCGTGCCTTCATCTGCAAAATAATCTATACCCACGTGCGCAGTATATCTGTTCATGGTTTCGTTCCACACCATAGTGTATGCATAAGAATCTACCGAAACAGGGTTTTCTACCGGCATAATAAAATAAATTACAGAAGGTTTTTGCGTTTCGCCAACCACGTCGTCTAATGGTGCATCTACGGTAAGGTCATCGCTTTGTATGTTGTTTAAAACCATAAAGGTCGCAGAAAGACCAACTGCCATAACGCATAAAATTAAAATAAGATAAAGTGCGTTTCTTTTAATAAAATTTGATAATCTAACTGAAAATTTTCTCATACATTTACTCCTTTTTTAGAAATTGTTTCCTAAAATAAAATCTTTATACCTAATTTTAAAAACTTCCGTAAATTATAGGAGTTCCTATAATCATTTCCTTTTCGTACTCTACAATTTGCATACTTATTTGCTTTCCGTTTACTTTCTTTTTATACTTAAGTTTATTAGAAGAATAATATCTTATCGTAAAATTAGGCATTTCTTCTATAAACTCTTCTTTTAGGCAGTATTCTTTTTCCACCTGTTGTAAACTAACTTGGCTTTTAGTTAAAGTGCAACTTTCCCCTGTCACCCCTTTAAAAATTAAAAAAAGTTTATTGTCCGTGTTTCTTTTTATTGCATTAGAATTACTATAACTTGTGTAAAAGGTAATTTTACTTGAAAGTTCGTTTAATTCTGGAGTGACAAAATAAACCAAGGCAAATAAAAAGAATAACAAGCAAAAAAACATAGCAAAACCCTTTTTAAACATAAAAAAATACTCCTTTTCGGTAAGGAGTATTTCCAATTATAATTTTATTTATACCTAAATTTTAAAAATGCCCAATTCCCTTAAAAAAGCAGGGCAGTTGCAATAAAATGGAGTATCGCCGAGATAGTTTATCACCTTTTTAATTGCTTCTTTATTCTTTTTTTCAAAATCTTTTGCACCACCAAGTTGATAGTATGCATTTAATATATTTTCTTCTAACGCTTGAAGATTTTTATAATCTTTAGCAAAAGCAAAAAGCCTTTCTCTTGCTAATTCCCCATATTTTGCAAAATTTTGATTTTGCTCTTTAAAGTTCTCTAAAATAACTTGGCTATTTACACCTGTTAACAAACTAACCTTATCTGCACGGGCAGAGTAATTTTCTATATTAAATAATGGAATATCGCTCACACCAACAAGAGTATAAATTTTTGACAAGGCTAATGCTATGGCAAGGCTAAAACCCTTATTCGGCTTTTTAACAAGTTTTAGAGCAAAAACATCTGCACCAAAATAAGAAACTTGCTCCATAAGAGATAAAAGTGCTTCTGTTTTAATTGCAAAACAAACCACGTTTTCTTTAGATAAATTAGAAAAGTCGAAGGATAGCACTAATCTATTGTAAATTCCAATTAGTTTTTCTATTGGCTTTTTACCGCTTAAAACTCTGTTTATAAGGTAATCGAAAACGGATATAAAACGTGAAAAAGATTTCTCAAAACACTCGTCTAACAATGGGTCTATTATAGAAAAGTCTATTAATGTAAAAGTGTTTTTCTTAATGTTTATACAATCTAAATTGTCTTCCGTTTTAATAAAAACGTTTTTATTAAACGCACCAGAAAAGTTTGCCGTGGTTGGAATAAAAATTAAACAAATTTTTTTAACCGTACAAAAATATTGTGCAAAAGGTAAAAGACTGCTATCTGTAACAATTAAAAGCCTTACGTCTTCTGGAAATTGAAAAAGCCCTGCCGCACTTTCAATGGTTTCTTGTGGCGGAGTAGAATAAACAAAGGAAACAGGTTTAATTTCTAAAGATTTTAAAAATAAAGTTAATTGCTTTCCAATTTTAGAAAAAGAATCTTCTAAAGAAAGCACCCCAGCCTTTGCATAAGGTGTATTTTTACAAATAAAGTCTTTTAAATTCTCCTTATAATCGCCAAATTTAATGGCAAACTCGTGTTGTTTATAAAAAGAATCAAACAACTTTTTAATAAAATTTTCCGTTTCTAATTGGCTTTCAAGGCGCCTAACACTTATATCCATAAAAATATACTAACTTAAAAATTGCAAAAAGTCAATAAACGTGCGTAATTTACTTAATTTTGAGCAAAAATATGCCTTTTTTTGATATTTTAAGCCAAAAATTTTAAATTACCTATTGAAAATGGAATAAAGGTTTGGTATAATAGAACTATAAAATTGGGGAGGTTCAGTTATGAACAAAAACGAATTGATAAGGGCTATTGCAAATAAAGCAAGAATTACTTTAAAAGATGCAGATGCGTATTTCGATGCAGTTATAGATTGCATTTCAGATGCTCTTAACGCAAACGAAAAAATTCAAATTTCAGGCTTTGGTTCTTACGAACTAAAATGTAAAGGCGCACGTGATGGCATCAATCCAAAAACAGGCGAAAAAATTAAAGTAGACGCAACAAAAATTCCAGCATTTAAATTTAGCAAAGCCTATAAAGATTCTTTCAATAAATAACGGACATTTAAAACCTGCCAAACGGCAGGTATTTTTATTTATTCTCTAACACCTAAAATTTTTATACATCTTAAACCTGCATAGTTATACCTATCTAATTTTAGTCCATAAGCATCTTTCGAGTGTGATGCTAAAAGCGGAATACCATTATCAAACCCTACTATTATAAGTGTATGATAAAAATCAAAGTTTGCATCTCTAAACTGAACGAAATCGCCTATTTCAAGTTCTTTTAGTCCTACTTCGCTCGCAAACGGGCCACTTTTATTGCCTACGCCTTTAAAATTAGATACTAAAAAATTGTAGAAATACTCCACCCCCGTCCACGCAGGTGCCCGAAAGGATAAATTTTTATAATACCAGCCCATATTTATGGTATAGTTCATATACGGAGCGCCTTGATAAAGGCATTGAGATGCAAAATTTGTACAATCCCCACCGATAAAAGAAAAATCGTAGTAATTGCTATTGCGCTTAAACGCCCACTTTTCAGCATATTCTACCGCTAAATTACGATTGTATTTTATAACTCTCATAACTTATTATATTAATATGTGATTAAAATTGTAAAAGCAATAAAAAAGCCACCCAATTGGGTGGCTTTAATTTATATTTTTGTAAGACTATTATTTAACAATCTTAGCTACAACGCCTGAACCAACGGTTCTGCCGCCTTCACGGATAGCGAAACGGAGACCTTCTTCCATAGCGATAGGAGTAATGAGTTCAACATCCATTTTAATGTTGTCGCCTGGCATTACCATTTCTACGCCTTCTGGAAGTTTGATTGAACCAGTAACGTCGGTAGTTCTGAAATAGAATTGTGGACGATAGTTGTTAAAGAATGGAGTGTGTCTGCCACCTTCTTCTTTGGTTAAGATATATACTTGACCTTCGAAATGGGTGTGAGGTTTAACAGAACCTGGTTTTGCAATAACTTGACCACGTTCGATATCAGTTCTATCTACACCACGGAGAAGTGCACCAACGTTGTCACCTGCTTGAGCTTCGTCAAGAGTTTTACGGAACATTTCAAGACCGGTAATAACGGTGTTTTTAGCTTCTTCTTTAAGACCAACGATTTCAGCTTGATCGTTAACTTTTGCTACACCACGTTCTACTCTACCAGTAGCAACGGTACCACGACCAGAAATGGTCATAACGTCTTCTACAGGGAGTAAGAAAGGTTTAACGTCGTCACGTTCTGGGTTAGGAATAAAGCTGTCAACAGCATTCATAAGTTCGAAAATGCAAGCGCATTCGCTAGAAGCTTTAATTTCATCAGCAGAGTGGTCAGCTTGAGCAAATTCAAGAGCTTTTAATGCAGAACCCTTAATAATTGGGGTATCGTCTCCTGGGAAGCCGTATTCGCTTAATAAGTCACGGATTTCCATTTCAACGAGTTCTTGTAATTCTGGGTCGTCTAATTGGTCGCATTTGTTCATAAATACGATGATGTATGGAACGCCTACTTGACGAGCGAGAAGAATGTGTTCTCTAGTCTGTGGCATTGGTCCATCGGTTGCAGCAACAACGAGGATTGCGCCGTCCATTTGTGCAGCACCAGTTATCATGTTTTTAACATAGTCTGCGTGACCTGGACAGTCAACGTGTGCATAGTGACGGTTAGCAGTCTGATATTCAACGTGAGCGGTATTAATTGTTATACCTCTTGCTCTTTCTTCAGGTGCCTTATCGATTTCGTCGTACTTCATTTTTTGAGCTTCGCCGAAAGCAGATAACGTCATGGTGATAGCAGCAGTTAAAGTGGTTTTACCATGGTCAACGTGACCAATGGTACCAATGTTTACGTGCGGCTTACTTCTGTCAAATTTAGCCTTAGCCATTATAATTTCCTCCAAAAATATGATAAATTAAAAATTTTATTAAAATATAGTTTTATTTTACAATAAATTTAAGCAATTGTCAACAGTAAATTATGCTTTTTTGCCGATTATCTTTTCAGCAACCGATTTTGGAACTTCTGCATAGTGTGAGAATTGCATTGTGTAGTTACCACGGCCTTGTGTTCTAGAACGAAGGTCAGTTGCATAACCAAACATTTCTGCAAGTGGAACTGATGCGTCTATAACCTTAATGCCGTTTCTGTCTTCTGTGCCTTGAATAAGACCACGACGAGAAGTTACGTTACCCATAACGTCACCAAAGTATTGGTCTGGGGTTAAAACTTCTACTTTCATAACTGGTTCAAGTAACACGCTCTTTGCTTTTGCAAGACCATCTTTTAATGCCATGCTACCTGCAATTTTGAACGCCATTTCAGAAGAGTCAACGTCGTGATAGCTACCATCGTAAACAGTAACTTTAAAGTCTACAACTTCGTAGCCAGCCAAGATACCGTTTTTAGATGCTTCTTGAATACCTTTGTCGATAGGTCCAATAAATTCTTTTGGAATAGAACCACCAACGGTTTCATCAACGAATTCGTAACCCTTGCCTGCTTCTTGTGGTTCAAGACGAATTTTACAGTGACCGTATTGACCGTGACCACCCGTTTGACGTTTGAACATACCTTCTGCTTCAACCGCTTGACGGATTGTTTCTTTATAAGCAACTTGTGGTTTACCTACGTTTGCTTCTACCTTAAATTCACGGAGAAGTCTATCAACGATAATTTCAAGGTGAAGCTCGCCCATTCCGGCGATGATGGTTTGTCCGGTCTCATCGTCGGTGTAGGTTCTAAAGGTGGGGTCCTCTTCCGCAAGCTTGGAAAGAGCGATACCCATCTTCTCCTGACCTGCCTTCGTCTTGGGCTCGATAGCCTGACGAATAACGGGCTCAGGGAATTCCATAGACTCAAGAATTACGGGATTCTTCTCATCACAGAAGGTATCACCGGTCGTCGTATACTTAGTAGATACGACAGCTGCGATATCTCCTGAGTAGCATACGTCAATATCCTCACGGTTATTTGCATGCATCTGAAGAATACGGCCGAATCTCTCGTGCTTATCCTTAGAGGAGTTGAATACGTTGGTACCGGCATTTACGCTTCCCGAATATACACGGAAGAAGCAGAGC
>JAGBSS010000161.1 GCA_017631725.1 Clostridia bacterium
AAAAACTACCCGTAATGCAAGCATACGGATTAGTAAAAACAGGGTAGTAAATTTATTTAATTAAATTTCTTGTGGTTTTGCCTTTTCTTCTTCGAAAGCGTTTAAGATAATGCGAATAAGTTCTTCTCTCGTTTCAGTTTTAATTGGGTGAGCAATATCTTTGTATTCGCCATCGTTGGTTTTCCTTGAAGGCATTGCAATAAAGTAACCTTCGGTTCCTTCGATAACCTTAATGTCGTGAACAACAAAGCAATCGTCAAAAGTAACTGATGCTACTGCCTTAAGTTTGCTATCGTCTTTTTTAACGATGCGAACCCTTACGTCTGAAATTCTCATAATACACCTACCTTATCATTATGGAATTATTTTACCACAAAAACAAGCCCATTTCAATACACTTTTTAAAAAAAATAGTCATTTTTTAATAAAAAAGTACGATTTTTTGACATTTTGCATACTATAAAGTATGAATTTTTCCTTTACTTGCTTTAAAAATAAACAAAACACTAATATTCACTTCGTAGGAATTGGCGGAATTTCTATGAGTGCACTTGCCAAATATTGCCTTTTAAATGGCTTTAAGGTTTCTGGTAGCGATAAAAATTTATCATCTATTACAGAAGAACTATCTTCTTTAGGTGCAAAAATATACAAAGGGCATTCGTTTTCTAACGTGATTTTTGCAGACGTTGTAGTTTATACTTCTGCCGTGGATAGTTTTAATCCCGAAATAGATTACGCATTAAAACACAACATAATGCTTGTTTCAAGGGCGGAATTTTTGGGCGAAATTATAAAAGGCGCAAAGTTTTCCGTTGGGGTTTCTGGTAGCCACGGAAAAACTACGGCAACGGCTATGATAACCGACGTTTTAACAAAATCTGGTCTTAACCCCACGGCATTTATCGGTGGGCAACATTTAGAGTACGGAAATTTTAAAAGCGGAAGCAAAAATTGTATAGTTGCAGAAGCGTGCGAATATAAAAAGAATTTTTTACATTTAAAATCCAGCGTGCCCGTTGTTTTAAACATAGATGACGACCATTTAGATAGTTATGGCAATATGGAAGAAATGGAAAAGGCCTTTTCAGAATTTATAAAAGGCTACATTTCTGTAATTAATGCAGATGATAAAAGGGCATTAAAAATTTCTGATATTTTGTCTGTGACTTTTGCCATAAAAAATAGTGCAACCTTTACTGCAAAGGAAATTAGAAAGGTAGGAGAAGGGTATTCTTTTAACGCATACAAGTGCAACAAAAAACTTGGAAGAATAAATTTAAAGGTAAAGGGCAAACATAATATATATAATGCTTTAGCAGCCCTTGCCGTTGGAGATATTTCGGGAGTTTTGTTTAAAGACGTTAAACAGGCATTAGAAAGTTTTAAGGGTGTTAAAAGAAGAAATGAAAAAATAGGCAAAGTATATTCTTTAAACGCCGTTTGCGATTACGCACATCACCCCAAAGAGATTTTGGCGTTTACCGAAAAAAAGGTTAAAAACAAAATAACAGTTTTTCAACCGCACACTTATTCTAGAACTGAAAAACTTATAGATAGTTTTGTTGAAAGCCTTTCAGGGCAAAG
>JAGBSS010000162.1 GCA_017631725.1 Clostridia bacterium
CATAGAAAAACTACACGAATACATTAACTATTACAACAATGAAAGAATATCCTTAAAATTGAAAATGAGTCCAGTTAAATACCGAACTCAATTCCAATATATTTAATTTAATTTTTTGTCTAAACTTTTGGGTTCACATCACAAATGCGTGGGCTTTTTTATTGCAAAAAATTTCCGCAAGTGTTAATTGCGGAATTTTTATTTTAATTAAAATATACTTTGTTTTTTAATGCTTCCATCATAATGGTTGCACTATTTACGTTTGTTGCAAGCGGAATTGACTGAACGTCGCATAACCTTAAAAGAGCGGAAACGTCTGGTTCGTGTGGTTGCGCTGTCAATGGATCACGGAAAAATATTACAAGGTCTATAAGTCCATCTGCAAGCATTGCGCCAATTTGTTGGTCGCCACCAAGTGGACCACTTTTCATACGTTTTATCTTTAAATTGGTTTCACCCATTATTAAAGTACCCGTTGTACCCGTTGCAATAAGTTCGTGGTCAGCTAACACTTCTTTATACTTAACTGCAAACTTTATCATTTCATCTTTTTTCTTGTCGTGTGCTATCAATGCGATTTTCATTTTCTCTCCTTTACTCTAAACCCCTTGCCTTTCTTTTTAACCTTTGTTCGGTGTTTAAAGTTCTCTTTCTTATTCTTATGTTTTTAGGAGTTACTTCTAACATTTCATCATCTTTAATAAACTCCATTGCTTCTTCTAAACTCATAAGTTTTGGTGTTTCTAACCTTAACGCATCATCAGAGCCACTCGCCCTTGTATTGGTTAAGTGTTTTTTCTTACATACGTTTACAACTATATCTTCGTTTTTAGGTGAAACGCCAACAATCATACCTTCGTATACGTTAACACCTGCACCAATAAATAATTGTCCCCTACCTTGCGCATTGAAAAGTCCGTAAGTGACTGCTTCACCATTTTCAAATGCAACCAAAGAACCGGTGTTTCTGCGTTCAATTTCTCCCTTAAATTCTTCGTAGCCATAAAATACCGTGTTGAACACACCTTCGCCACGAGTTTCCGTTAAAAACTGACTTTTATAGCCAAAAAGTCCACGAGCGGGAATTTTAAACTCTAACCTTATTCTGCTACCAACGTTTTCCATTTGCAATAGTTCGCCCTTTCTAACGCCCATTGCCGAGAATATTGGGCCCGTTTTATCCTCTGGAACGTCTACAACAAGCTTTTCCATAGGCTCTAATAAAACGCCGTTTTCTTCTTTATATAATACTTTAGGTGCACTTACTTGAAATTCGTAACCTGCCCTTCTCATTGTTTCTATTAAGATAGAGAGATGCATTTCTCCCCTGCCTAATACCCTATAAGAGTCTGCAGAATCGGTAGATTCTACCGTTAAAGAAACGTCTTTAAGCATTTCCTTAAAAAGCCTGTCGTGTAAGTGCCTTGTGGTAACAAACTTACCTTCTTTGCCGGCAAACGGGCTATCTTTAACTGAAAAGGTCATTTCTACCGTTGGCTCGGAAATTTTAACAAACGGAACAGGTTCAGGTGCGCCAAAAGCACAAATGGTATCACCAATGGTGATATTTTCTAAACCGGAAATACAAACGATATCGCCTGCTTTTGCACTTTCCGTTTGCACCCTTTCTAAACCTTCTATTTGATAAATACTAATAACCTTGCCCCTTGCTTTCTTGTCTTTTGCGTTAAAGTTGCAAGTTTCTACTTCTTGATTAACGTGCGTTTGACCACGTTCTATTCTACCAATGGCAATTCTACCAACGTATTCGTTGTGGTCAATACTTGAAACAAGCATTTGGAAAGGACCTTCTTCATCAACTTCTTGTGGTTCGAAATAACTTACAATTTTGTCAAATAGTGGGGTTAAATCTTTGCCCGGTTTATTATAATCTTCAGTTGCCGTGCCTGCCCTTCCAGAACAGAAAATAATTGGGCTATCAACTTGCTCGTCACTTGCGTTTAAATCGAATAAAAGTTCTAAAATTTCATCTTGAACTTCAGATAATCTTGCATCTGGACGGTCTATTTTATTTACTACTATAATTAATTTATGGTTAAGTTCTAAAGCCTTTTCCATAACGAAACGTGTTTGTGGCATTGGCCCTTCACAAGCATCAACTAAAACCAAAACCCCGTTTACCATTTTTAAAACACGTTCTACTTCTCCACCAAAGTCTGCGTGACCGGGGGTGTCTACTATGTTTATTTTAGTGCCTTTATAAAACACCGAAGTGTTTTTTGCTAAAATAGTTATGCCCCTTTCACGCTCTAAATCGCCCGAGTCCATAACTCTGTCTAAAACTTCTTGATTGTCCCTAAAAATTCCGCCTTGCTTTAACATTTCGTTGACCAAGGTGGTTTTACCGTGGTCTACGTGGGCAATTATTGCAACGTTTCTAATGTCTGTCCTTTTCAATTTTAGCTCCTTATAACACGCTTAAAAGTGCAATTAAAGTTTTTGCGTCTTTAATATCACCATTTTTTATCATTTGTTTTGCAGTAGATAAGTCTACCCACTCACATTCTAAAAACTCGTCTTCATCAAAATTAGTAGTAGAACTTACAAAATCTTCTACTTTAAAAATTCTTATAATTTCGTTAGTATACCCAGGTAAAGGATAAACTTCTGCTAAAAAACTAACCTTGGTGGCTTTAATACCACACTCTTCTTCTAATTCTCTAACGGCGGTTTGCATTGGATCTTCGCCAACGTTTAGTTTACCTGCAGGAATTTCCCACAACACCTTTTTATATGCGTATCTAAACTGTTTTTCAAGTAAAACTTTATTATCTTTAACGCATAAAATTGCACTTCCGCCCAAATGTTCTACAATTTCACGGTTTGCTTTTTTCCCGTTATCAAGTTCTACCACATCGTTTTTTAAAGATAATATTTTACCTTTATAAATATAATTTTCTTTAACAGTTTTTTCGTTAAAGCCCATTTAAAATGTTCTCCAAAAGTTTTGTAACCTTTTTAATTCTACCAATAAAAAAGGCTTTTTTGCTTTTTACTGCAAATTTATAAGCGGTAAATGCGTAAACAATAGCATCTTTATCTTGGCTTGAAATAACGTTTGCAAGCATATCGATTACAAGAGTAAATTCTTCTTTTAAATCTTCGTTTAAATTAGAGTTTTTTATCTTAATTTTATCGTTAAATAAAATATCTTTAAGTTTTAAAATGCTATCTTTACTAGCCTTTTTATTTAAATTTTGTTGGTTTTCAAGTTCTTCTTTAGCACATTGTTCTTTTTCAATAAGGCTTTTTTCTTCTTGCTCTATTGCACTTATGGGGTCTGCTAAACTGCCATCTATAACACCTTCCATAACAACGGAAATAAATTTGCAGAAAGGTTTTAGCATTTCTTCTTTAAATTGATTGTAGCTATTAAAACAACTGCCTTCTGCATAAAAATATTTGCTTATAAAATCGCCTAAAACTATGTTTTTAGCATCTATATCAACTAAAATGCTAAAAACAAGTGCAATAAACTCTTTACTAGAAGATGGGGGTACAAATTCCCCTTTTCCGCCACCTGCAAATTGGCTTTCGACTAAATATTTCTTTTTTGCACTATGATAATCAAAATCTTTTAAACAACTTTTTAAAATAGCAACCATGCTATCAGAAACGGCAATACTTTTTAAAAGAGCTACAATTTTAACGTCTGCCAAAATGTATTTGCTATCAAACAAATCTTCTGCACTTTTTATAAAAGCGTTAAGTTCTGCATTCTTTGTCAAAACGGCACCTCCTGTCCCCTTTTTAATTAATTATAACACAATATCAAGTTAAATTAAAGTTTTTTGTCAATATTTTAGAGAAAATATAGCAAAATTGTTTACAAAAATTAAATATGTGATATAATTAAAACCACTAAAGTGGGGTAAAACGCATTATGCAAGTTAAAGGAGATTCTTCCGTAAACAAGTTAATATTATTGTTCGTTTTCGATAAAATGGAAGTTCCTTTATCTGAAAACACCGTGCTTGACATGTGTTGTTCATCTAACAATTGGCTTGCTTATATGGACTGTCAACCTATTTTAAGCCAACTTTTAGAAAACGGCTGGATTTACAACATTAATTCAGAAGGCGAACCACTTTATACCATAACACCAGACGGGCGTATTTGTCTTGCTAACTTTTTTATTAGAATTCCAACTTCTATCAGGCAAGAAATTTCACTCTTTATAAAAAATAATCGTTCTAAATATCGCAGAAAACAAGAATGCGTTGCCGATTATTATATGAATAAAGATGGAACGTATACGGTTTATTTAAAAATTATTGATCCCGTTCAACCTGCTTTAGAATTAAAACTTGTTGTCCCCAACCGCCAAACGGCTAAAGATATTTATAAAAAATGGGGAGATAAGGCTTCAGACGTTTATAGAACCTTATACGAAAATTTAGTAGATTAGGAGTATTATGCAAATTTATAACACTAAAGGAACTTGCTCAAGGCAAATTCAGTTCGACGTAGAAGATGGCAAAGTTAAAAACGTACACTTTATCGGTGGTTGTAAGGGAAACCTTATTGCTATTTCCCGCCTTGTTGAAGGCAAAAGTGTAGATGAAGTTATTGCCTTACTTAAGGGTGTAGACTGCAGGGCAGGCACTTCTTGTTCTGACCAACTTGCAACAGCATTAATTAAATATAAGGAGACTCACTAAAATGAAATCTGTTAAGTTAAGAGACCAATTAAAAAACGTTGAAAACCTTGTCGGCACAATGATAAACTTATCTGATATTGCCATTTCAGATATTTATAGTAATTTAGATTTCGACTTTGTTTGGATAGACACCGAGCACGCACCAATAGAGTATAAAGACCTTTTAACGCATATCACCGTTATAGAAAGTAAGGGCAAAAACGCTATAGTTCGTTTACAAGTGGATAACTATAACCACACCAAACGAGTATTAGAAATGGGTCCAACAGGTGTTGTCTTTCCTATGATAAACACTAAAGAAGATGCGGAAAAGGCACTTGCTTCTACCTTTTTTCCACCAAAAGGAACAAGGGGTTGCGGTGCACAAAGGGCAAGTGCGTGGTGCACTCTTAATATGGCAGAGTATAGAGATGCCTGTGAAGATGATATCGTTAGAATTATTCAATTAGAAACTAAAGAATCTATAGATAATTTAGAAGAAATTGTTAAAGTTAAGGATATAGACTGCTATTTATTTGGGCCTTGTGATTTGTCTACAGACTTAAACGATATGAATAACGTTTTTGGAGATATAACACAAGAATACGTTAGAAAGGCCATTAAAATTTTAAAAAAGCATAACAAGTCTATTGGTGTTGCAACCTATGCAACAAGCGAATCGGCGTTAAAGTTTTGGTATGACCTTGGCATTAACTTTATTGCCACCGGTTGCGATTTTGAATCTATTAGAAAAGATGCAACCCTAACCTTGCAAACGGTAAATAAAATTTTTAATAAATAAAATAAAATCACGCTAAAAAGGGCGTGTCCCAGAGGGATTTTTAGTCCATAATAAAAGCATAGCACACTATACTTCACTAAAAGTGAAACGTAGTGTGCTTTTCTTATCCACAAAAGATAAACTTTTATAAGTGATATTTTTAGCCTTATGGCTAAAAGTGATATGCAAGTTTCTTGCGTGATATTTTGACCTGTGGTCAAAGTTATATTATATTTGCCACAACTCGCCAAAGGCGAATATAACTTTGCGTAGCAAAATATAACTGCTTTAAGCAATATACCTTGCCGACAGGCAAATATAACTAGTGCGTCAGTAATAATCTCTATTACTGATGCACTAAAGCGTGATTTTTTATTTGTCTTTATTTTTTTTGTTTGTAACGTGGCTTACAACGATAACTACAACGGTGGCAAGGAAAAATTCCCCAGAAGAAATAAAAAAGCATAGCCCAAGGCTTTTTTTAACGTATGTCTTTAAGACAAACCCGAGCACTAAAAATGCAATGGCGGGTATTATAAGCGATATTGCGTTTCTAACTAAATTCTTCATACTATTTTTCTAAAATAACCGTAAAAGGTCCATCGTTTATCTGTTGTATTTTCATATCAGCACCAAACACGCCAAGTTTAACAGGTACGCCTGCTTTTTTAAGCCCGTCTGCCACGTAAAGGTAAAGTTCGTTTGCCTTATCTGGCAATTCTGCTTCTAAAAAATCTGGTCTGTTGCCGTGAGATGCGTTTGCAAAAAGAGTAAACTGCGAAACCAATAATATTTCACCCTTAACGTCTAAAATAGATTTGTTAATTTTACCATTTTCATCTTCAAAAATGCGAAGTGGTGGAATTTTTTTAATTAAATAGTCGGCATTTTCTACCCCATCGCCTTTCTTTACGCCAAGGTAAATTACGTACCCTTTTTCTATCTCAGAAATTAGGTTGCCATCTACTTTTAAGTTTGCATTTATAACCCTTTGAATAACTGCCTTCATATATATAATTCTATCATAAAAAAAACAATTTGACAATAGTTAATTTAAAATGTATACTATAAGTATGATTTTTAATGGATTAGAAAAACTTTCATTAGTAGATTTCGATGGTGTTGTTGCTTGTACACTTTTTACAAGTGGATGCAATTTTAGGTGTGGGTTTTGCCATAATTCCCCACTTGTTTTGGGCGACAATTTGCCACAGTATACCGAAAAAGAAATTTTAGAATTTTTAGTTAAACGCAACGGCATTATAGAAGGTGTTTGCATTTCCGGTGGAGAGCCTACGCTAAATCACGACCTTGCAGTTTTTATTAAAAAGGTAAAAGAACTTGGCCTTAAAGTTAAGTTAGACACCAACGGCACCAACCCCAAAATGCTTAAAAGTTTAATTGAACAAAATCTTTTAGATTACGTTGCAATGGATATTAAAGCAGATAAACAAAATTATAGTAAAATTATAGAGATTAATAATTTTGACCTTACCCCTGTAGAAGAAAGCGTTAATATTTTATTAAACGGCAGTATAGATTACGAATTTAGAACAACCTTAATAAAACAAATTCACACGGAAAACGTTATAAATAATATTGCAAAGTGGATAGGCGGTGCTAAAAAATATTGTTTGCAAAAATACGTTTATAGGGACACTTGCTTTTCTTGTGAATTTACAGAGATTGACCTTGAAACTGCAAAAAAGTTTAAAGAAGTTTTACAAAACCACATAAAAAACACCCAATTGCGTGGGTATTAAAACTAAAAAACCGAGCAAAGGGTGTCACTCTTAGAGATTTTTTAGACATTAAAAAAAGACTAACGAAAATTTCGTTAGTCTTTTCATTTTTGATAGCAAAAACACACGACTTTCATTTGAAAGTATAGTGTGCTACACTTCGTAAAACAAGTATTTTCGGTACTACTGTTTTACAACTTTTTTATAAACCAAGCAATTCTTTTTTCTTAGCATTAAATTCGTCTTGTGTAATTATGCCACTATCTAATAATTCCTTAAACTTCTTTAATTCTTCTGCAGGTGAGATGGCAGAAATAATTGGACTATTTTTTTGGTTTTTATAAAAAGAAATTCTTTCTTTAATATATTGATATGCTTTTTCACATTGCTCTATGTCCGTTTTTCCTTTCATTATAATAAAAGTATTTTCGCTATTAAAATTGTTTTGTCCACTATGAGACCCAGGATATTCAAACTGAATAAAGCCGTTAATAAAAGCACCGGCTTTTTTGTATTGAACAGAAGTCATATCGGCATAATAAAATTCTTTGCTCCCATCAAAAGCTCGTCCACCTAAAAATCCTAAAAAGGATTTTTTTCCTGTGATAACACAGTGGTCTTCATACACTGTAAGAGTGGCCACGTTGCCATCTAAATTGAATAATGCATCCATAAATAATCTCCTTTGTTTAAAATAAAAAGTGCGCCAACCGAAGTTAACGCACCGAAAAACGCAAACTCCGATTGTCGCCAAACAAATCGAAAATAGAAGAGGGATAAATCCTTTGTATCCTAATCCGTGGAATTTGCGCTTTTAACAAATTCATTTTAGATTAGGATGCACGAAAAAAGGTAGAATATCCCTTTAAAGAAAAATATCCTCTCTTAAAATATTCGATTTGTTTGGCATAATTATTATATCATACAAAAAATATTTTATCAAGTAGTTTTATGTGGGCAAAAGAAAACTCGACTTATGAAAAGTCGAGTTTCGATTATTTTTTCTCTTAAAATGCTTTCACTCATACAATAATTATAGCATAAATCAAGTTTTTAGTAAAGTGATATTATTTGCATAGCAAACAGTTATATTTTTAGAGCAAGTCTAAAAGTTATATTTTGACTTATAGTCAAAGTTATATTATATTTGCCATAACTTACCCTATGGGTAAATATAACTTTGCGTAGCAAAATATAACTGCTTTAAGCAATATAACTTGCCGATAGGCAAATATAACTAGTGCGTCAGTAATAACCCCTATTACTGACGCACTAAACGCTCGGTTTTTTTATTTATGCTTATAGTAAAGTAAACAATGGCAATATCCTTCAAATTCGGGGTCAGCAATTTGCTCTTTAAACTCTTTGCACATGCATTTAAAATCTTCTGTTCTAACTAATCTGCAAGGGCAATAGCCACCCGTTCTTTTTAAGCCTTCTTTAATTGTATTTACAATTTCTTGGTTAGAATTTAAAGTAATTTTCATTTTTTTAGTCCTGTAAACTTTCTAAATAAATTGATGCGTTGGTAGATGCAACAGCACCATCGCCAATAGCCGTTGAAACTTGCCTTACAGTCTTTGTTCTGCAGTCGCCTGCAACAAACAAACCTTCCGTTTTGGTTTTGCAGGTTTCATCTGCAATAATGTAACCCATATCATCTAA
>JAGBSS010000163.1 GCA_017631725.1 Clostridia bacterium
AGCACAATCTACCATTTTAGGCGTTAAAATACAAGCGGCACAGTCAAGCGTTGGGAAAGTTTTATCAAGTTTAGCCATATTTCCACCAATGGTTGGAGATTGCTCAACTATATCAACTTCATAGCCTGCTTCTGCAATATCTAATGCAGATTGAATACCAGCAATACCGCCACCAATTACAAGTGCCCTTTTTGTTACGTTGCTTTCGCCAGCAGTAAGCGGTGCGTTAAGCCTTAATTTTGCAATAGCCGTTCTACCTAAAATAATCGCCTTTTCTGTTGCTTCTTCTACGTCTTTATGTATCCAAGAAACTTGCTCTCTAATATTGGCAATTTCAACCATATATGGATTAAGTCCTGCACTTTCACAAGTTTTTCTAAAAGTGTTTTCGTGCATTCTTGGAGAACATGAACATACTACAACGCCCGTTAAATTGTGTTCTTTAATAGCGTTTCTTATCAATGCTTGACCATTTTCAGAACACATATATTGATAATTTTCTGATATTATTACGTTTGGTTCAGATTTTAATACTTGCGCAACCTTAACAACGTCAACCGTTGCCGAAATATTACTTCCGCACCAACATACAAATACACCAATTCTTTGCATTGTTTTATTTTCTCCTATAAATTATTTATTGAACTTCCTAAACATACTAACGAGTAATTGTTGAGGAATTGTTTCATCAATAATTGCAGGGATTTCTTCCGCATTAACACGATTTTCCCCTTGCATTCTTATAACTTCTTGTCTAACCGCTTCAATTATTTGCGCTGGTGCAACACCCCTTGGGCATCTCTCAACACATTCAAAGCAAGTTAAGCAGTTAAATAACGATTTGCTATTTAAAAGTTTATCAATTTCACCTTTTTCAATATATGATACGAATTGATGTGGTTTAATATCCATTTCTTTAAATGCTGGACATCTACCAGAACATTTACCACATTTCATACATTTTTTTGAATCGGTGCCACTTCTTTCTTTAATAAGTTTTACTTGTTCGATTTTATCCATAAAATTACTCCTTAACACCCAAAGCCTCTGCTAATATCTCGGTAAAATATTTTACAGGGATATCTGCTTTGCCGTTTACGGTAAGATTGTATAAGCATAAAGGACAAGCGGTTATAATCATTTCCGCACCTTCATCTTTTGCAGATTCTATAACTTTTTGGCTTTTTTCTGATGCTAATTTATTATTAGTTGTTGAAACGTAAGCACCGCAACATTCATTTCTAAATGCGTAAGTGATTGGCGTTCCGCCGATTGCCTTTATAAAATCTTCAATGATTGATGGGTTTTCTGGATTATCAAACGCCATTTCTTTGCTTGGTCTTAAAAGTAAACAACCATAGTAACCAGCAATTTTTTTGCCTTTGAAAGTATTTACGACTTTATCTTTAATTTTATCAAAACCTACGTAATCTCTTAAAAGTTCAAGGTAATGAATAACATCGGTTTCTCCATTCTAAGGAGTTTCAAAGCCTAAATAATTGTTTGCTTTGAAATTTATATTGCATCGTTTTTCATATCGTAGTTAACTCTTTTTAACACGTTATGACACGCTGAACATAAAGTTAAAAGTTTACCATCGTCGCTACTAGCACTTTGCAAAGTTCTAACCGCTGAAAGTTTAGTTGCAACTTCGTCTTTCGATACGGGATAAACCGCACCGCAACATTGCCACTCTTTAACTTCTTCGAAA